>CAZZAH010000407.1:0-2459 GCA_964652115.1 uncultured bacterium
GAGCACAAGGTCGAGCACGCGTCGACCGGACCGCAGCGTCTGCCCGATTGGAATCCCAACGCCGGCGGGATCGAGGCCTTCTATTTCCGCGATCCCGATCACCACAACCTCGAGATTATCCGCTTTCCCGCGGGCAAGGGTGATCCGCGTTGGCAGACGCCAAGCTCCCGCATGTTCCTGGGCATCGATCACACGGCGATCGTCGTGCGCGATACGGACCGTAGCCTCGCCTTCTATCAGGACCTCCTCGGCCTCAAGGTCGCGGGCCATGCGGAGAACTACGGCACGGAACAGGAGCACTTGAACAACGTCTTCGGCGCGCGGCTGCGCATCACCGCCCTTCGCGCTGCACAGGGTCCTGGCATTGAGCTCCTCGAATACCTCGCGCCGCGTGATGGCCGGAGCTATCCCGAAACGAGCGAGTCGAACGACCTCTGGCACTGGCAGACGAACCTGGTCACGAGCGCGAGCGTCGAGCTCGCCGATCGCCTGGCCAAGGCAGGCACGAGCTTCGTCTCGCCCGGGCCGGTCCGGCTGCATGACGAGGCGCTCGGCATTCACGACGGCTTTCTGGTGCGCGATCCCGACGGCCACGTGCTCGCGATCAACCAGCCGATCGAGGCGACCTCGCTCTCGTCGCGCTGAGGCCGCGCGATCGAGCGATCCGTCACCAGATATTCCACCGCCGCTTCCCCCTGCCCTCCCTCGCTCCTCGCGGTTCGGTCGGTCGAGTTGCTATGCTGCCCGCGCGCGACTCGACCGAACGAACGGAGGAGCCATGCCCGCACGGAAGAAATCCCCTTCACCGATCTCCGCGCTTCGTCAGTACTCACTCGGATTCCCCGGCGCGGTCGAGGAGTTTCCCTGGGGCGAGTGCGTGATCAAGGTGAAGGGGAAGATCTTCGTCTTCCTCGGAATGCCGACCGACGGCGGGCCGATGGGGCTCTCGGTCAAGCTGCCGATGAGCGCAGGCAGCGCGCTCGATCTTCCCTTTACCAAGCCGACCGGGTATGGCCTCGGCAAGGCCGGTTGGATCTCCGCGCGCTTCGAGCCGAAGGACGACGTGCCCGTTCCACTTCTCATGGCGTGGATCGAGGAGAGCTATCGCGCGATCGCACCGAAGACGCTGCTGCGCGAGCTCGACGGCGCAGATGCAGAGGAAGGCCGCGCGCCGGTCAAAGCGAACGGATCGAGGAAGGCGCCTGCCGCGAAGAAGAAGTCCACGACGCGACGCCCACCCAAGACAAGCTCCGCCGCGAAGCGATAGCCACCGCAGGCCTCGCGCGCTCTTCGTCGCGCAAAACAGGCCGCCAAATCGATCCCGCAGAAACGCTCGGGAACTCTCCCGCGCGCGGCCGCATTGCCGCGCGTGAACCACGAACCAAAGGAGAGCTCGAGATGAAAGCGATCTGCGTCACCCCCGGCCGTCCCGGCACCGCCCATCTGCGCGAGATCGAAAAGCCGCGCGTCACCGATGTCCCGCGTGGACGCGGCGTGCTCGTGAAGGTGCTGCGCGTCGGCGTCGACGGTACCGACAAGGAGATCAACGCCGCGCTCTATGGACAGGCGCCGGCCGGCGACGACTACCTCGTGCTTGGGCACGAGAGCTTCGGCGTGGTCGAAGAGGTTGGCCCGAACGTGACCGAGCTCGCGCCGGGAGACTTCGTGGTCGCGACCGTGCGCCGTCCAGGCAACAGCTTGTACGACACGATCGGCACCTATGACATGACGACCGACGATGTCTACTTCGAGCGAGGCATCAACCTTCGCCACGGCTACCTCACCGAGTACTACGTCGACGATCCCGAGTACATCGTCAAGGTCCCGCGCGAGCTGCGCGAGGTCGGCGTGCTGCTTGAGCCCTGCTCGGTGATCGAGAAGGGGATCGCGCAAGCGTTCGAGATTCAACGACGGCTCAAGGTGTGGCGGCCGCGTCGCGCGGCGGTGCTTGGCGCCGGCACGATCGGCCTACTCGCCGCGATGAGCCTTCGTCTGCGCGGCCTCGAGGTCACGGTCTTCGGACGCACGCCCAAGCCGTACCTCAACTCCGATCTGATCGAGGCGCTCGGCGCACGCTACCTCTCGACGCTCGATCTGCCGCTGCTCGAGGGCGCGATGCAGCATGGCCCCTTCGATCTGATCTTCGAAGCGTCCGGCCACTCCCCGCTTGCCTTCGAGGCGATGCAGGCGCTCGGCAAGAACGGGGTGCTCGTGCTTTCGGGCGTGACCGGCGGCGATCGGCAGCTCGAGATTCCGGCTGATCGGATCAACCTCGACTTCGTCCTCGGCAACAAGGTGATGGTCGGGACGGTCAACGCCAACCGCGAGTACTTCGAGCTCGGGGTACGCGACCTCGCGATGGCCGAAGCGTCCTTCCCCGGCTGGCTCGGCCGGTTGATGACGCATCCGGTGCGCGGCCTCGATCGCTATCAGGAGCTGCTCGACACGCTCACGAGCGC
>CAZZAH010000407.1:2559-4371 GCA_964652115.1 uncultured bacterium
CACACGCTGGAGTACGACCGCCTCGTGCTCGGGCTCGGCTCGGTGACCAACTACTACGACACGCCGGGAGTGGAGGACTGCGCGCTCACCATGAAGTCCTTGAGCGACGCCATTCAACTGCGCAATCGCCTCATCGCCTTCCTCGAGGAGGCGGATAGCGAGTCGTGCACCACCGGGCAGCGGCCGCTCCTCTCGATCGTGGTCGCGGGCGGTGGATTCGCCGGCGTGGAGACAATCGCGGGGATGAACGACTTTCTGCGCGAGGCGATTCGCTTCTACCCTCACCTGCGTGAAGAGCAGCTGCGCCTCGTGCTCGTCCATCCGGGCGACATCATCCTGCCGGAGTTGGGCCCGAAGCTCGGGCGCTACGCGGGCGAGCGGCTTCGCGCGAGAGGCATCGACATTCGCACCGGCGTCAAGGTGACCGGCGCGAGCAATCACGTGGTGTCGCTGAGCGATCAGAGCCTGGTGCCGGCGCGTTGCCTGGTCTGGACCGCGGGGACCTCGCCGAGCCCGCTGCTCGCGGCGCTTCCTCTACCGATGCGGCGCGGGCGGATCGAGGTCGACGCCTCGCTCGAGGTGCTCGAGCGGCCCGATCACTTCGCTCTCGGCGACTGCGCGATCGTGCCCGATGGACGCGGTGGTTATCACCCGCCGACCGCGCAGCACGCGCTTCGCCAAGGAAAGATCGTGGCGAAGAATATCCTCGCCTCGATCGACGGAAGGAAGAAGACCGAGTTCAGCTTCCGCACCATCGGGCTTCTCGCCGCGATCGGTCATCGAACGGGCGTGGCGGAGATCTTCGGCGTGCAGTTCTCCGGCTTCTTCGCCTGGTGGCTCTGGCGAACGGTCTACCTGGCGAAGCTGCCGCGCTTCGAGAAGAAGGTGCGCGTGATGCTCGACTGGACGCTCGACCTCTTCTTCTCGAAGGATCTCGTGCAGTTTCAGTCGGTGCGAACGGGCGAGCGGCAGGCCGTGAGCCGCGCGAAGGAGGCGTGATGTCGAGCGTGCTCCAGCTTCCCGCGCATGAGCACAGCCATGCGCGACATCGATGCGCCGCCATCGCGAACCACGAACGCTTGCCGGTCAACCGCGGACGCACGGGCCGCGGCGTGACAATCGCGTTCCTCGACAGCGGCTTCTATCCGCACCCGGACCTCGTCGAGCCGCGCAACCGGATCGTCGCCTTTCACGATGTCACCGATCCGCACGCGCGCCTCGAACGGATTCCTGAGGCCTATGCCTGGCACGGCACGCAGACTTCGGTCGTCGGCGCGGGCAACGGCTTCCTCTCCGACGGGATCTACACGAGCTTGGCCCCAGAAGCGGACGTTGTGTTGGTCAAGGTGCGCGGCGAGCGCGGCACGCCGAACGAAAACACGCTCGCGGGGCTTCGCTGGGTGCTCGAGAACCGCGAACGCTTTCGTATCCGCGTGGTCAGCATCTCGGTCGGCGGCGGCGAGGATGCACCGAGTGCCGACAGCGAGGTCGATCGCCTGGCCGACGCGTTGACCGCGGCCGGAGTCGTGGTCGTGGTGGCGGCGGGAAATTCAGGTTGTACAAACGAGCACGCGCCGCTCTCGCCCGCCACCGCGCGTTCGGTGATCACCGTCGGCGGCTCCGACGATCAAAACCAACTCGGCCGCCAACACTTCGGCCTTTACTGCTCGAGCTACGGCACGTTGCTTGATGGACGGATGAAGCCCGAGGTGATCGCGCCAGCCGCCTGGGTCGCGGCGCCGATCCTTCCAGGCACGGAGCTCGAGCGCCGCGCCGAGGCTCTCTCCTGCTTGGCCACAGCGCCCGACTATC
>CAZZAH010000408.1:0-4371 GCA_964652115.1 uncultured bacterium
CGCCGGTCGGCCGGTTTGTCAAGGCGGGCTCAGGAGAGGCCGTACTCTCGGAGCTTTCGGTAAAGGGTCTTGCGGTCGAGTCCCAGGGACCTGGCGGTCTCTGCCTTGTTGCCGCCGACGGAGCGTAGCGTTCGTAGAATGTGCTCGCGCTCGACGTCGGCCATCGGAAGACCCGCGGTGTCGAGGGTCCGTTCGGCGGACGAGGCGCGCACGCCCGCGGGAAGGTCGCTCAGCTCGATCCGGTCGGTGCGCGCGAGAGCGGCCGCGCTCTCGATCGCGTTCTCGAGCTCTCGCACGTTGCCGAGCCAGGGGTGCCGGCGGATCGCCTCCAGTGCGGCCGAGGAGAACCCGACCTCCGCTCGTCCCAAACGGTCCGCGTGCTTGCGCGCGAGATAGGCGACGAGCGCGAGCAGATCTTCCTCGCGTTCCCGCAGCGGTGGAATGACCAGATTGATCACGTTGAGGCGATAGTAGAGGTCCTGCCGGAAACGTCCGTCGGCCGTCAGAGCGTCGAGATCGCGATGTGTCGCGGCGATCACGCGCACGTCGATCGGAATGGGTGCCGGGGCGCCGAGAGGGTGCACCTCCCTCTCCTGCAGCACGCGGAGGAGCTTCGACTGCGTGGTGAGCGGAAGGTCGCCGACCTCATCGAGAAAGAGCGTGCCCCCCTCCGCTTCCTGGAAGAGCCCGCGACGATCCTCGCGCGCGTCGGTGAAGGCGCCCTTTCGGTGACCGAAGAGCTGGCTCTCGAGCAACGTCTCCGGGATGGCCGCGCAGTTGATCGCGACGAAGGCGCGGCTCGTGCGCGATCCTCCATGATGAAGGGCGCGCGCGATGAGCTCCTTGCCGGTGCCGCTCTCGCCGGTGATGAGGACCGAGCTCTCCGTTCGGGCCGCTCGAGCCACCAGATCCAGCACGCGGCGCATGGCGGCGGACTCCGCGATGATCTCGCGTCCGCCCGGAAGCGTGGTCAGCGGAGGTGCATAGGTCACCGCGCCCAGCCTCTTCTCCTCGATCGCGGAGGTGACGGTGCCGATGAGCTGTGCGATCCGAAAGGGCTTGGCCACGTAACTGTAGGCACCGAACTTCATCGCCTCGACCGCCGACTCGATGCTGCCGAACGCGGTGATCAGAACGATCGGCACGTCGGGAAACTCGCTCTGCATGCGCTGCGCGAGCTCGTCCCCCTTCATCCCCGGCATGCGAACGTCCGCCACGACCGCGTCGATGTGACGACGGGCGAGCTGCGCCAACGCCTCCTCACCTTCGATCGCGGTGAAGACGGCGAATCCCGCCTCTCGAAACTCCTCCTCGAGCAGAAGACGCATCGCCTCGTCATCCTCGACCAGGAGCACGACGCCTCGGTTCATCACGCCGCCTCTCCGACCGGAACGCGTGGCTCCGACGGCTCCAGCGGGAGCACGACCGACATCGTGGTGCCTTCGCCGATCACGCTTCTCACCTCGAACCAACCGTCGTGCTCGCGGACGACGCCGTAGGAAACAGAGAGGCCCAAGCCGGTGCCCTTGCCCACTTCCTTGGTGGTGTAAAAGGGATCGAAGATTCGCTCTAGAGCGCCCGCGTCGATGCCGCAGCCGGTATCGCTGAAGCGAACCACCACGGAAGCCCGCCCGGAGTCTCGACCCGGCGGCACACGCTCCTCGACCGTGGCGTGAATGGTCAAATCTCCCCCTTCGGGCATGGCGTCGACCGCGTTGACCGCGAGGTTCAGGAAGACATCGATCAGCCGATCGGCGTCGCCTCTGACCGCGGGCAGGTTGGGCGGCAAGAGCAGCGTGCAGTCGACGCCGTTCTCCTCGAAACGGACCGCGAGGTACTCACGCACACGTTCGAGCAGGTGCCCGAGGTCGATCGGCGTAAGGTTCAGCTCCTGCGCCTTCGCGAAGTCGAGCATGCGGCGAACGATGGCGGAGATGCGATCCACTTGTGCCATCACGATCCGGAGGTTGTCGGACGCCACCTTCTCCTCCGGCAGACGGCGGAGCAAGAGCTCGCTCCGTCCCGCAATCACGTTGAGCGGCGTTCCGATCTCGTGCGCAAGGCCGGCGGCCAGTCGGCCGACCGACGCGAGGTGCTCCATCTTTCGCAGGTCCCCTTCGACCCTGAGCCTCTCGCCTTGCTCGAGCAGGAGCGACGCGCGCGCCGCGTCCAACCGCTCGCACATCGCGTTGAACTCGGTCGCCAAGCGCGCGAGCTCATCGGAACCTTCGGCTTCCACCCGGCGAGCGGTGCCGCGGCGACCGACCTCGCGCACGCCGGTCATCAGCCTTTCGATCGGCCGGCTCACGGTGTAGCGCGTGCCCAGGGAGAGGATGATCGCGGTCGCGCAGATCAAGACGGCGGTCAGTCCGGCGATCGAACGTCGAGTGGCACGTACGTCCTCTTCGATGTAGGACTCGAGCTGGATCACCTGCACCGCGCCCTCCAAGCTGCCGTCGACGCCGAGCAGCGGGCGGATGAAGCTCATCGCCGGGTTGTCGCCGATGCGCCGATTCGATTCGATCGGCTGCCGCGAATCGAAGACCTGCGCCAGGTCCTCGCGCAGGGCGAAGGGAAAGCTGTCGAGGCTCGCCGCTTGGTAGCTCACATTTCCCTTGGCGTCGAAGAGCCGCACCCCGAGCACCTTCTCGTAGCCCGAGATCTCGTCCACCAGATCGCGGATGTCGGAGAGCTGGCGGTCGCGCAGCGCATCCTCGATCGCTAACTGGACCGTGCGCGAGATGGCGCGGCCTTCGCGCGCCAGCTCCTCGCGCAGACGGATGCGGTTCTCGCGCTCATCGGCGTAGGCCGCGAGCATGAGCAAGAGAACGAGCGGCGATGCCAGCCAGAGAAAGAGCTTCGTGCCGAGGCTCATGGTACCTCCCGCACGAACGAGTCTAGCAGCGCGCTCAGCGTGAAACGATCTCGACCCTTCGATTGAGCGCCCACGACGACTCCGCGTGGCCCGGGTCGGTCGGCTTCTCCTCGCCGAAGCTCAAAGTGGCGAGGCGTGACGGCTCCACCCCGTAGGCGCCCAAGAAATCTCGGGCGGCGACCGCGCGGCGTTCTCCCAGAGCAAGGTTGTACTCGGCGGTTCCTCGTTCATCGCAGTGGCCTTCGAGGCCCACGCGCATCGCCGAATCTTGCAGGAGCACGCGGCCGACCTCCGTCAACGTCCGTCGCGCGTCCTCTCCCAAACGCGCTTCGTCGTAGGCGAAGTAGATCGGTCCGCGGGGCTGTGATTCCGCGGACGCGGCGCCGCTCGAGTGAGCGGAGGGGGGATCCGCCGACCGAGAAGGTGGATTGAGGTCGCTCCCACTTTGCGAGGGGGCAACCACCGCGCGCTTCGCGCAACCGAACGAAACCACCAGCAAGGAGACGAAGAGAACGGAGAGCTTCACGATTTCCTCCAGGTGGACCGGGGTCAGCGCCGGCCCGTCGTCGTCTCTCAAGACCCCAGGATGCCGGCACGGAGGACAACGACGGGCGCGAGCGCGTTCACGGATTCGCGCTTCATCAACGGGGAACACAAAGCGAATCCAGCCTCGTGGCACCAAACTCCTATGCCACCATTCGGCGCTTCACTCGCTCCACGCTGAAAGGCGCGAAAACAAAGGCCGGAAACGCTCCGGACTGCTGAGGTCAAGGTCGGCGCCCTGTAGCAAAAGTCCCCACCTGGGGCGAATCGGGACGACTCCATCGGCCGGAGGGGGGCACATGGACTCTCGCCACCGCGCGCTTCGCGCAATGATCGCGACGCTGGTGATCACCGTCATGACGCACTCACCGGCGGGGGCGGCGCAGGCCACTGGCTCAAGCGCCGCGGATGCCGATCGTACGGTCCCGCTGGTGCTCGGTCGCTTCGTCGGACCCTTCCCCTCCTATCAAACGAGTCAGGGGAGCTTCTCGCTGACCGCTCGCGTGCAGACGCACCTCAAGGCGGAGATGGCGGTGGCGGCCGCGGCGGAGGCGTTGGACGACTCCACCCTCGCGATCGCCGCGCGCGCTGACCTCGATTGGGTCATCGCGGAGCGGATGGAATCCACGGGCGGCCTCAACTGGGATGGGCCCGAGAATCCGTACTTCTTCGAGGTGCACCAGCATTGGTTCTTGATCGCGAGCGAATGGGTCCGCCGCGCGAACCGCCTGACCGACGACTACGCTACGGAGCAGCGATCGACCTGGAGCTTCCTGACGCGTGACAACCCGGCAGCGCGCGACTTCTACCTAGCGAACCAGTCGGAGCACGGGACCTTCTTCGCCTATCGGAACGTCGATCGAAAGGGCACCTTTCAGAATCAGGCGCCGTTCAAGGGTTCCTACGAGATCGGAGCAGCGATCTGGTCCCTCGCCCTGCACCACGACGCCATC
>CAZZAH010000409.1:0-4369 GCA_964652115.1 uncultured bacterium
ACCGCCTACAACTCCTACTACGATCGCGATGAGGGTCCGATCGGCGGGCTCAAGCATCCACCCGCGGTGCATGCGTCGCTCCTCTGGGCTTCGCTCGCGCTCGAGCTCGTCGGGTTGGCGCTCGCGCCGTTCGTGTCGATGCCCTTCGCGTTGATCTATCTCGTGCTCTTTCTGCTCGGGATCGGCTACTCGCATCCGGGCCTGCGGTGGAAGAGCTCTCCGTGGACGAGCCTGCTCCTCGTTTCGATCGGGCAGGGCGCGGGCGCCTTTCTCGGCGGGTTCCTCGCGGCCGGTGGGCAGGCGCATCTCCTCGCGAGCGGCGCGGGCGCAAGCGCGGTGGCGGTGGCGCTCCTCATCCCGACCGGCCTCTATCCGCTCACGCAGGTCTACCAGATCGGAGAGGACGCGCGCCGCGGCGACCGTACCTTCGCCGTTCGCTACGGCCCGCGCATCGCCTTCCGCTTCGCCGCTCTCATGCTTGCGTTGGGAGCGATCGCGGCCGCGACCTCGCTGCTCCTTCGTCACGCCCCGATCGATGGAGCGATCGTGCTCGCCGGGCTCGGCGTCACGCTCTTCGGCTTGATGCTCTGGGCGCGACGCTTTGCCGAGCTCGACGTCTATCAAAACCATGACCGGATGTTTCGCCTCGCCGGCTTCACCTCGAGCGCCTTCGGACTCTACTGCGTGGCGCGCCTCTTCTTTCCGCTCACGCTGGTCCTCCTGCTCGGGATGGCGGGCTTGGGCGCAACGCGCGCCGAGGCGACCGAGCGCACGCCCCAGGGCGATCCTCTCTCCGTGACCGTGACGGAGTTGCCCGACGATGTGCTCGAGATCAACGCCTGGATCCGCATCGGGCAGACGCGGCCCGACTCCGCCTTCGCGGTGGTGAGCGACTTCGAGCACCTCGCGGCCTTCATGCCGAACATCGAGCGGTGCCGCGTGGTGGCGCGAACCGAGAGCACCGTCACGGTCGATCAGGAAGGCACGGCGCGCTTCGTGGTCAGAAAGCACCTTCGCACCGTGGTCGAGTACAAGCTCGGTCCGCATCGCCTCGACTTCCATCAGATCGAAGGCGAGATGAAGCGCTTCGACGGCTTCTGGTCGGTCACGCCCGCGCGCGGCGACTCGAGCCTCGTGCTCTTTCGCTCGCAGCTCAAGGTCGACTCGGCGGTGCCGGGCTTCATCATCCGCCGCGTCATCAAGCAGCAATTCTCGCGCATGATGCCGGCGGTGGCGGATGAGGTCCGGCGTCGCGCGCTGGCCCGCAAGACCTCCAAGCCCTAGAATGCGGCCGCAACGATTCCGTCCCCCGGCAAGAAGGAGAGGTCCATGGAATTCCTGATCACGACCACCCCGAACGTCGAAGGCCGGCGCGTCACCAAGTACCTCGGTCTGGTGACCGGCGAGGCGATCATGGGCGCCAACATCTTCAAGGACCTCTTCGCGGGGATCCGCGACATCGTCGGAGGGCGCTCCGGCACCTACGAAAAGGAGCTTCGGCGCGCGAAGGACATCGCGCTCGAGGAGATGCAGCAGACGGCGCAGGCACTGGGCGCCAACGCGGTCATCGCCGTCGACCTCGACTACGAGACGCTGGGCGACGCCGGCTCGATGCTGATGGTGACCGCCGCCGGCACCGCGGTCGTGCTCGAGTAAGCCGGCACGTCTTCGCGTCCGAGAGCTCTCGCGCGAACCTGCCTTGTCCCGGCACAGACGCGGGCCTACACTCGTTGCGTTCCGATTGAAGCCGCCTCGGAGGTCTTTGCCATGGACTTCGCCTCCGTCATTCGTCGTGGGATCTTCTGGGCCGGGACCCTGCTCTGCTTCGGTGCCGGCGCAATCTGCCTGGCCGGCGAGCGGAGCGGGCCGGCAGCGGCGCGACTGGAATTGGGCAGCGGGGTCCTGCTTTCGCCCAGTGGGAACGACGAGCCCTGCGGCGAGCTGGTGATGAACGCGGATGGCAGCTACGAGACCGGCTACAGCTGGCAGTACGGCGGGGTCGTGCCGCCGATGTACGGCGCCTTGGCCGAGTGCTATCAAGGCGCCGTCACCCTCTGCAGCGTCGACTTCGATTTCTGCAGCATCGGCATCGAACCTGGACGGATCGACGTCTACGCCTGGGATGATCTCGCCGGCTCGCCCGGGAACGTGATCTGTGCGCACGCGAACGTCAATCCGGGGCCGGTCGCCTTCTGGCCGAACTTCAGTCGACTGCGCGTTTCGATGGAGAGCTGCTGTACCGGCGATGCCTGGTGGGTCGGCTACTGGGGCGACTGGCCGGGCCAGATGAGCGCACTCTATGTCGCGGCGGACCTGAACGGCGCTGGCGGCTGTCCCAAAACCCTGATCGCGCCCAGCATCGGTTATCCCACGGGATGGCAGAGCGTCGACCTCGCTTGGGGATCCACCGCCGCGATAGGCATCGGCGGTGAGGTGCTGCCCTGCGCGCCCGTCGCGGTCAAGCGATCGACCTGGGGCGGCGTGAAGTCGCTCTACCGCTAGCGGCCCCTCGCTGCACTCGCCGATCGACGTGTCGCGCGCAGCTCAGACGATCTCCGAGTCGACCTCGCGCTCACTGAACTGCATCTCGTAGAGCTTGCGGTAGAGGCCGCCCGCCGCAAGCAGCTCCTCATGCGTGCCGACCTGAACGAGCCGGCCTTCCGCCACCACCGCGATGCGCGAGGCGTTTCGCACCGTCGATAGGCGATGCGCGATCACGATGGCGGTGCGGCCGAGCAGCAGCCGATCGATCGCCTCCTGCACCAGACGCTCCGACTCGGAGTCGAGCGCCGAGGTCGCCTCGTCAAAGATCAGGATCGCCGGATTCTTCAAGATCGCGCGCGCGATCGCGAGCCGCTGCCTCTGTCCACCCGAGAGCATGGTGCCGCGCTCGCCGATCCACGAGTCGTAGCCGTCCGGCATCCGCGCGATGAACTCGTGCGCGTTGGCCGCGCGCGCCGCCCCTTCGAGCTCCTCACGCGTCGCGTTCGGCCGACCCATCAGGATGTTCTCGGCGATCGTCCCCTCGAACAGAATCGTCTCCTGCGTGACGAGGCCGATGAGCCCGCGGAGATCGCGCAGCCTTAGGTCGCGGAGATCGACTCCGTCGAGCGTGATGCGCCCATCGCTCGGGTCGTAGAAGCGGGGGAGGAGATCGACCAGCGTCGACTTGCCGCCGCCGGAAGGCCCGACCAGCGCGATCACCTCACCGCGGCGCACGGTGAGCTCGACCTCGCGCAACACGGGGACATCGCTCCGGTACGCGAACGACACGCGCTCGTAGCGGATCTCGCGCTTGAAGCCGGAGCCGGCGACGGCGTTCGGTCGATCGGCCACCGACGGCTCGGTGTCGAGGAGCTCGAAGACGCGCGACGCGGCGCCCAGGCCCTGCTGGATCTTGATGTTCACCTGCGATAGCGCCTTGATCGGCTGCATCATCGAGAGCATCCCGACGATGAAGAGGAGAAACGTCCCCGACGCGCCGCTTTCCTTCGCCAGCGCGGCGCCGCCGAACCACAGGATGATCGCCGCCACCATCACGCCGAGCATCTCGGTCAGCGGGGTTGCCAGCGAACCGATGCGCGTCATCCGCACCATCGTCCGCGCGTAGCCTTGGGTCTCGTTGCCGAAGCGCCGCGCGCGTTCCTCCTCGAGCGCGAAGGCCTTCACGATGCGCATGCCGGAGAAGGTCTCGGCCATCACCGTGGTCAAGCGGCCGAGCTTCGCCTGCGAGATGCGCGTCGAACGGCGGAGCGACCCGCCGAGCCGATCGATGAGCCAGAGGTTGGGTGGCAGGATCACGACCGCGAAGAGGAAGAGCTTCCAGTTGGCGAAGAGCACGGTCGCGAGGTAGGCGACCAGGAGGAGGCTCTGCCGCAAGAGGTCGGCGATCCCGTTCGCGATTGCGCCCTTGATCAGGTCGATGTCGGAGGTGATCTTCGCGATCACGCTGCCGGAGTGGCTGTGCGCGAAGTAGTCGAGCGAGAGCGACTCCGCGTGCTCGAAGACGCGGTTCCGAATGTCGCGGATCACGTCCTGCTCGACCTTCACGATCAGATAGCTCTGCGCGTACCAGAAGAGGTTCTTGAGCAGGAAGACCAGCAGCAGCGCGAGCGCGAAGCGGCGGAGGGTGTCGCCACGATCGTGTCCGCGAATCGCGTCGTAGAAGGACTGCTTGAGCTTCTGCTTGAGGTCGAGGCCCTTCTCGACCAACGCCGCTTCGGCGCCTTGGGGCGCGGGCGCGGGGGCCGTCACCGCGGATCGATCGCTCGCTCCCTCCGAAGGCACGCTACCCGAGAGGAGCTGCTCGACGCCGCTCGGGCGACCTTGCCCGAGCTCTTCGGGGCTCTTGCCCGAGAGCACGATCTCG
>CAZZAH010000410.1:0-4354 GCA_964652115.1 uncultured bacterium
CTTGTTCGTCCGGAGGGGGGACCGGAGTAGCAGTGAAAATTCTAGACGCGAGCCTTCGGGTCCGGCCAGTCAATTCCCCTCAGAGCGCCGAACGCGTCGTGAACGCGATGAGCTGCTCGATCCCGGGATACTCAAGACCGGCGAGCTCCGCCGACCTAACGGCGGAAGAGACTCTTCACGTTGCCCCAGCTCGACTCGCGAGTCGGAACGGGACCGCACGGGATCGTCTCGCAGCCGATTCCGATCGACTGCGTTGGGCCCCAGGCGATGCTCACGTTGTTCCAGCCGGTCGGGTAGCCGATGCCGGGAGCGACGTTGGTCAACGGGCAGCCGCCGGGGCCGTCCAGGTCCGCCGCGACGTACCACCCAAGGAGCCCAAAAGACCAATCGCCCCAGTAACCGACCCAGAAGTTCTCCGGCAGGCAGTCACACGACATCGGAACGGCGTGACGGCTGATGCTCGGCCAGAAGGCGATCGGAGTCGGCTGAACGCCGAAGCTGGTGCAGAGAACATCCCCGGGGATCCCTCCCGCGTCGGCCCAGACGTATACATCCATCGTGTTGTCGAGTTGGTAGCCGACCTGGGTGAGATCGAAGACCGCGCTGCAGAGGTTCACGTTCGTGCCGCTATAGCACTCGGCGAACGCGCCGTAGTAGGGCGGCACGATTCCACCGTAGGTCCAGGCGTATCCGTTCTCGTAGCTGCCGTCGGCGTTCACCTGAAGCGTTCCGCAGCCGCCGTCCCGCGAGTCGATCAAGGTTCCGTGCACGACCTCGGTGCCGCTATAGACTCTCTCGTGCTCCGCAGCGCTGACGGACAAGGGAACGACGAGCAGGAAGGTGAAGGTAACCCAGTTCATCGACGCTCTCCTCAGTGGGATAAGCCAGGGGCGATGGCCGTGCAAGACGAGCACAGCGATCCTGCCCCAAACGAGTCCGGCAGCCCAAGCGCACGAAGGGGAGTTTCGCCTCGCGCTCGCGCTGCCGGAGATGAATCAGTCGACCGAGCTAGCCGCGATAGAGGCTCTTCACGCTGCCCCAGCTCGACTCGCGCGCGGGCACGGGACCGCAGGGCACGGTCTCGCAGCCGATGCCGATCGCTTGCGTCGGGCCCCAGACCACGGTCACGCTGTTCCAGCCGGTCGGAAAGCCGATTCCGGGCGCGATGTTGTTCATCGGACAGCCGCCGAGTCCGTCGAGATCCGCGGCGATGTACCAACCGCTGACCTGCAGGTGCCAGTCCCCCCAGTAGCCGAGCCAGAAGTTGTCCGGCAGGCAATCGCAGGTCATCGGCACGGTGTGTCGGCTGATGCTCGGCCAGAACGCGATCGGCGTCGGGTCGACGCTGAAACTCGTGCAGATCACGTTGCCGGGAATTCCGCCGGCGTCATCCCAGACGTAAACGTCCATCGTCTGACCGAAATCATTGCCGACCTGCGTGAAGTCGAACACTGCGCTGCAGAGATTCTGATTCGTACCGCTGTAGCACTCGGCGAACGCTCCGTAGTACGGCTCGACGATTCCCGCGTAGGTCCACGCGTAACCGTTCTCGTAGCTGCCGTCGGCATTCATCTGAAGCGTGCCGCAGCCGCCATCCTGTGAGTCGAGCAGGGTCCCATGAACCACCTCGGTTCCGTTGTACACCTTCTCGAAGTTCGCCGCGTTGGCGGCGAGGGGAAGAAGCAGTAAGCAAGCGATGCCAATTGTCCTCATCGGTTCTCTCCTCGCTGACATGTTGGAGCATGTGTATTCCGGTGGGGGGATCCGGACTGGCATTGAAAATTCTACGCCCGCGATTAGGGATTTGCCGAAAGGAATCTCGCCGAAGGCTGGGGGCATCGCAGGTGGCGGGCTGTTGCGCTGGACGAGCGCAAAGTGTGATGCGGACTCCCCGCGATCCAGATGCCGCCGATGATCCGGTCTATCGAGTTAGGCTTACTTCGGCAAGAGCACGACGACCGCACACGCTCGCTCCGAGTCGGCCAGGAGCTCCACCGCGTAGACTCCCGCCGCGAGAGTCGCTTCCCCTGCTCGCGCCTGGCCCACCCACAGTTGCTCGCCGGCCGCGCGATCGCGGTCATCGAGCGTCGTGACGACTCGGCCGTCCGGCGAGAGCAGCCGGATGCGGACGCGAGCGCCGTCACGCAGTCGAAATGCGAGACTTAGCGCGCCAGAGGTGGGATTCGGGGCCGCGCTGAGCCACTCGATCCGTGGCGCGGGTGGCGCGCTCGGGCCGGCGCCGCCGACCGCCGCGGGATCGCAGGAGCTCGCCTCGATCGCGCCGAGGAAGTCGCCGCACGCATTGTGCTCGGGCCTCGCCGGCGAGTCGGGGAAGACGGCGAAGTTGCCGTCCACGCTCGGAATCGACGGGCAGTTGGGTATGTCACAGAAGAGCGGATTCCCCGTGATCGGAGGCGTTAGAAACTGAAGCGTTCCGGCGCCGGCCACCTTGCCGGTATCGAGCATGGTGCAGGCGACCGAGGTGTCGCTTCCGGGCTGAAGGAGGAGATCGATCGGGTCACAGGTGTCACGCACGATGCATCCCTCGATCGTCAGGGTCGAGGCCGACTCGATCTCCTCCGCTTGGTTGAACGCGATGACGCAGTGATCAAGTGTGGCGTCGTCGGCCGAGACGCCGATGCCCTCATTGCCGGAGACCACGCATCGACGCATCACACCGCCACCGTTCAGACGCACTGCGGCCATGCCGCTCCATGTCTCGGACGCAAGGTTGCCGGAAAGCGCGCAGTCCTCGAGCTCGGCGGCCGCGTCGATCACGAGGAGCGCCGCGCCGTCCGGCTCTCCCCCTTCGCCGGCGCTCACGCGGCAGGAGAGCACGGAGACCCGCTCGAAGCGCGCGCTCGATTCGCGCAGGAAGATCCCGCCCCCCTTCTCCGCGCGGCAGTCGCGCACGGCGCAGTTCCGCACGGTCGGCGAAGCGCCGACGCAGGCGATGCCGCCGCCTTCTGCGGCATCCCCATTGACGATGGTGAAGCCCTCGATCACCGCCGCCCGCGACTCGCCGCTCGACAGATGAAAGCCACGATTCGCCTCAGGGGCCCCGGCGTTGATCAACGTGGCGAGAGGGCCTTCCTCCGATCTACAGACGAGGTCGACGCCGTGAAAGTCGAGGTCGGTGTTTCCGTGGCCCGCGTACGCACCGGGCGCGACGAGCACGATGTCCGATTGCGCGGAGGCATCGATCGCCGCCTGTATGGTCGCGTACTCCGACGGCACGCGGCGGGTGGCGCCGACGGCGGAGCCGGCCGCGAGGCTCGCGGCCACGAGCAAGAGAACAGAGGCAATCCACGGATTCGCGCGCAAGGCAAGGCCCTCCCCCGCTGGGCGCGAGCCCGGCGGCGTCATTCGATCGCGTGAGTAGTGGGCGAAGGGTTGCGGGGCGGGCGCATCCCGCCCCGCGCTGCGTTTAGCGGAGAACGACCTTTCGCGTGGCGCGCACGCCGGGGCCGCTTAGCTGGAGGAAGTAGACGCCAGGAGCGAGGCGCGCACCGTCAGCGCCGGTTCCGGCCCACTGGAGCTTCGACTCGCCGGCGGGAAGATCTCCGGCCTCGACGCGCGCCACACGCCGACCGGAGGGATCGAAGACCGCGAGATCCGCGGCGCCCGCGCTCGGGAGCGCGAGCCCGATCGTCACACCCGCGTCAGAAGGATTCGGCTCCACCGACGCGATGCCTGCCGGCCGTACGCGAGCGGGCGCGCCCGGCACGTCCGCGACGATCGAGTGAATCTCCGAGAGGAACCACGCGGCGTTCTCCGGCGAGATGAACACGTGCTCCTGGTTGTCCGTCGGGAAATAGACCGCGTCGAACGGTGTCTGCGCGAGGATGTTGCCGTCGCCCTCGATGTCGTAGAAGAGGTCGGCGGTCTGAAGCGCGAGCGCGCTCGTGCTCGGTATGAAGGCATGGTTCGGATGAAGCGCGATGATGTCGCCGTAGGGTGCCGGCGTCGCGTCCATCTGCGCCATGCTGCTCCGCCAGCCGCCGGGGCAGTTGTCATAGGGTCGCGTGCCGCTCACCGTCACCAGCTGCTCATCGGTCGGCAAGAAGATCGGGTTCACGACACCATGGAAGATCAGGTGGCTCGAGCTGCTCGGCACCGCCCAGACATCGCCGGTGATGTCGATCAGGAAGCTCGTGTACTCCCACTTGATGATCTGCTCGCCGGGGATGAAGCCTTGGTTGACCTGCGCGCCGCTGCCGTTCGCGATCGAGACCTTTCTGGGTTGGTTCGGATAGTCGCCCACCGTCGCGAGATCGCTCAGGAACTGCGTGCGGAGAGGATCGGCCTGGCCGCCCGAGGTCGGCGGATCGGTGTGGTGATAGACCAGCATCTG
>CAZZAH010000411.1:0-4349 GCA_964652115.1 uncultured bacterium
CAGGTTCGTGTCGACCGGATCGGTACCGTTGTAGATCTTCTCGTAGTTGGCGGCGTTGGCGACGCCAACCGTGAGGGTCGCGAGCGCGACGAAAGTAGCCAGCTTCTTCATGGAGTGAATCTCCTTAGCTAACAGATTTGAAGGAGGACATCCGCGAGCCCGAAGGCTCGCTTGCGAATTGTCTCACGCATAGCGTGAGGTTGGGTAGCACACCACCCCACATCCCCAGTCGGTTTTGCTTCGGCGCGCATCACCACCTTTCCTGGAAATCCTCAAAACCGGGATGGCCGCGCCGCGATGGCGGGGCTCTTAATTCTTGGATTTCACCTCGGGTGAGCGAGATGACGAACTGCCGTCTAAAACCTTGCCGAACGAACCCGGGTGTTGGGGCACGAGCCCCGATTCCCCTCGCGAACTCACGTCCGCATTTCTGTTCAGCGCGGTTAATTCTAAGTCGCCGTTTCCGGGGGCAGCAAGAGAAAATCGAATTAGTTCATCGCCGACTCGAGTAAACGACGCAGGTTGGGCACGAGTGACCGGATGTCCGCCGGGGTGACCGCCCCGACGCTCAGGCGGAACCAGCCGGTGTCGTCCCGGAGCCCGAAGGCCTGGAAGGGGACGGCCGCGAACGCGGCGTGCTCGAGCAGGGCCCTCCGGATCTCCTCGTTCGTCCGAAGGGTCACGCCCCCGACCGTCTTGCCGATCAGATTGATCCGAACCGAAAGGTAGATGGTCGATTGAGGGGCGATCGAGTCGACCGGGAAGCCCTCTGCCTTGAGGTGCGTGAACGCTTCGTGGAGAAGCGTCAGGCGCTCGAAGATCCCTGCCTTCATCGTTTCGAGGAAGCGATCCATCCCGGGGCCGTCGGCGAGGAGCCGGATGGTCGCCTGCTGCTCGGGACGGGGAGCCCAGGCGCCGACATGGCCTAGGAGAGAGCTGAACGGGCCCATCACCTCGTCCGGCCCGACGCACCAGCCGACGCGAAGCCCCGTCGCCGCGAAGGACTTAGAGATGCCGTCGTTCATCACCGTGAAGGCACGCATCCGAGGGTCGATCCCCACGGGGGTGAGGTGCTTCACGGCGCCGAAGGTGAGCATCCAATAGACCTGGTCATAAACCACCATCAACGGCGGATGCCCTGCGACGTCGCGCCGACCGTTCTCGTCGAGGATGAGCCCGACGATCTTCTCGATCTCCGGCTCGGTGTAGGCGGTGCCTGCCGGATTGAGGGGGCTGTTGAGGGCGAGCACCCTCGCGCCGGCCAGGTGTGGCTTGAGCGCGGCTGCGGTCGGCAGGAAATCGCTCTCCGGTCCCGCCTCGACCTGGACCCCCTTGGCTCCGCAGAGCCAGGCGTAGTGGTTGTTGTTCCACGAGGGCACCGGATAGACGATCGTGTCGCCCGGATCGAGGAGAGTGCGGTAGGCGGTGTAGAGGGTCGGCCGGACGCCGCTCGAGATGACGATGCCTGACACGGGATACTCGAGGCCGAGTCGCTCGGCGTAGAAGGCCGCGACTGCCTTCCGGAGCTCGAGGATGCCGTCCGAAGGCGGATAGTTCGTCTCCCCGGTTCTGAGCGCGTCGATCACCCCGTCTCGAAGCGTCTCCGGAATCGCGAAGAGGTCGGGTCGAAAGTCGCCCACCGTGAGGTTGAGCACCTTCTCGCCGGCGGCGATGTTGGCGCGGATCTCCGCCGCGATTTTCAAGATCTCCGAGCCGACGAGGCCGTTGGACATGCGGGAGAGAGAGCGAGGTCGAGCGTTCATGGGTCTCCTGCGTCTCGCGGGTGAAGGGCGAGCCGGCGGCAGGGTAGCAGAGCCTCGCGGTCAAGTCATGGCCGCGCGCGGGGCGCGCCCTGCTCGAGTCGCCTTTCTGGTGCCGGTGCGAAACGCCGCGACGACGCTGCGCTCCAGCTTCGCGAGTCTCCTCGCGCAATCGTGCCCCGACCTCCATGTCATCGCGATCGACGATGGCTCGGACGATGAGTCGCCGCGGATCCTCGAGGCGATCGCCGCGTCCGACCCTCGCGTCGAGGTTCATCGCCGTGAACCGGGCGGCAACATCGGCGCCGCGCTCGCGCACGCCGCGACCCTGACCGACGTGTCGCTCCTCGGGCGCTTCGACGCCGACGATCTCGCGCATCCTGAACGCTTGACGCGCCAGCTCGCCCTCCTCGAACTGCATCCCGAGGTTGATCTCGTCGCGACCGGCATCCGTCGCTTCGTCACCGACGAGGAAGGTGAGGCGTTTCTCTCCGGCCAAACGATCGAGGTCGAGGCGACCGATGGATGGCGACGCTACGAAGCCTGGCTCGACGCCTGCCGTACGCCCGAGGAGATCGCGCTCGGCCTCTGGATCGAGAGCCCGCTTCCGCATCCGAGCGTCCTCATGCGGCGAGAGGCCTACGAGCGAGCGGGAGGCTATCGACCGACGGCGTGGCCCGAGGACTACGATCTCTGGCTTCGGATGCTGCGGACCGGTGCGCGCTTCGCGAAGTTGCCCGAGCCGCTGCATTACTGGCGCGATCTACCTGACCGGGCGTCACGAACCGACGCGGCCTATCGCGCCGAGTCCTTCCTCGCTTGCCGGGTCCATCACCTCGCGCGCGTACTGGGCGAGAGGGAGATCGTGGTCTGGGGCGCGGGACGCGATGGTCGTCGCGCCGCGCGTGGCTTGATTGCGGAAGGCGCGCGCTTGGTCGCGTTCTTGGACATCGATCCGCGGAAGATCGGACGCCGCGCTTACGGTCGGCCCATCTTCGACGCGGAGGCGTGGCTCGTCGGCGGGGTCAACGCGCGGGGTCCGATCGTGCTCGCCGCCGTCGGCACCGCCGGAGCGCGCGAGCTGATCCGCGCGCGGCTCGAGCAGGCGGGATGGATCGAAGGGACCGACTTCCTCGCGATCGCGTGAGTCGCTTCGCTAGAAGCGCGCGAGCCTCCTCGCCGCCTGAAGGATGAACTCGTCGCTCGGTAAGAACGCTTCCTCGAGCGATGGCGAGTAGGGGACCGGCGTGTCGAGCGCACCAATCACGCGAATCGGCGCGTCGAGCGCGGTGAACGCCTCCTCCTGCACCTTCGCGGCAAGGCTCTCGCCGATGCCTCCGGTCTTCGTGTCCTCATGCACGATGAGCAGTCGACCGGTGTCGCGCACCAGGGTCAGCACCGCATCCAGATCGAGCGGCGCCAGGCTCCGAAGATCGAGCACCGACGCCTCGATGCCCTCGCGCGAAAGAGCCTCGGCGACGCGAACCGCGGTGTGCACAAACGCTCCGTACGACACGATCGCGAGGTGCTGTCCTTCTCGACGAAGCGCGGCCTGGCCGAGCGGTATGGGCGGCGGCGGCTCGGCATCCAGGAGCTGCTTGATCCGCGGCTCGCGGTAGAGCGCGATGTGCTCGTAGTAGAGCACCGGATCGGGATCGGCCATCGCCGCGGCGAAGAGCGCGCGCGCGTCGTGCGGCGTCGAGGGCGCGACGATCTTGAGCCCAGGGGTCCGATAGAACCACGCCTCGGTGTTCTGGCTGTGAAAGGGACCTGCGTTGCGCAGACCGCCCCATGGCATGCGCACCACCATCGGAACGGTGCCGCCCCATCGGTAGCGGATCTTGGCCGCGCTGTTGACGAGCTGGTTGAAGCCCGACGCGACGAAATCGTTGAACTGCATCTCCCCGATCGGCCGCTGACCGGCGAGCGCCGCACCGACGCAGACGCCGAGCACGCCACCTTCCGCCAAGGTCGAGTTCAGGATGCGATCGGGGAAGCGCTCGAGGAGCGGCCGCAAAAGCAGAAACGCGTTGCCGTAGCGACCGCCGACATCCTCTCCGTACACGAACGCGCGCGGATCGCGCTCCAGCGCGTCGGCCACCCCCAACATGATCGCCTCGAGAAAGGTCGAGCCCTTCGGATCGAAGGGCGGCGCCGGTTCGATCACGAGCCGATGTTCGCGCGCCGGGCCGCCCGAATCCGCGTCGAGAGGATCGCGGAGCACGCGCGCGGGTTCGTCCGCAACGACGCCACGCCCGGCGTCGCTCGCCTTGGGCCACGGCGCGTCGACGATCGTCTCGGCCTCCATCGCGACCAATGCCTCGCAGTCCGCGCGCCAGCTCGCGACCTCCTCGCGGGATGCCACCCTCTCGCGCTCCAATCTCGCGGCGTAGGTCCGAAGCGGATCGCGCGCCGACCAGTAGGCGTAGGCCTCGGCGTCGGCGTAACCCGCGGGCGAAAGCTCGGGGTAGTCCCACGAGGCGGCCGGCTCCTTGCCGAGGTAGAGCATGTCGTCGTGGTGCGCGTGGCCGCAGATGCGCATCGCCACCAGCTCGACGAAGAGGCCCAGCTTCTCTTCGCTGTCGGGCA
>CAZZAH010000412.1:0-4333 GCA_964652115.1 uncultured bacterium
CCGCCCCCCCCGGCGCCGGCGCGGCCGGGCGCGCCGACCTGGGGGCGGTTACCCACGATGAAAGTTCCTATTCCCTCGATCCTACGCGGGAGTCGGTAGCGTGACCGAGTCACGAGGAGCAATCATGAAGAGTCTAATTGCCGTCGTCATGGGTCTCGCCGCAATTAGTTCATCCGCCGCGGGCCAGATGGGTCCCCAGGTCACGTTCGACCACGGATATCGCTATATCATTCCCATGCACTCGGTATCGGGGTGCGCGATCGCGAGCGGACAGGGTGCGGTGGTCTGCCTCTGGGAGGGTGACGGTGTTCGCGGAGTGCGCCAGTTCTCGGTAGGACAGAACCAGGATGCGGATGCGAAGGTGTTCTTTCCCGAGCTGTACACCTCTGAGTGTTCCGTGTCATCTCTCGACGCGACGGGATGGAAGATCGCGATTACCGCGAGTGACGGGAGTGCAGAGGCGCTTCGGGTCGTCAACCTCCCTCGAACTGGCGCTTGGTCGGACGACGCCTGGATTGATGTGTTGCCCCTTGGCTCTCAGCGTGTGGTGTTACCGACCATCGTCAATCAGGGCTCGCTCCACCTGCTGACGTGGATCGAGCGACGGACCGGTGCCGACCCGATGCGAGCAGTGCGGGTTTCAGACGACCTCGTTGTACTTGATCCGGAGCCGTTTACGATTGCGGCCGACGTGAACATCGCTCCGTTCGGCGTGTCGGCTTCGGGCGACGGTGGTCTGATCGCGTGGGCAGGAGCGACGGGCGGAGTGTGGGTCAGAGCGCTGGATGCGAGCGGCCTTCCGTCCGCGGCTCCAGTACAGATCGCCTCATGGACTCCGGTGGGCCAGGCGGCGGTCGCGGTCAGCCGTCTGGAAACTGCGGCACTATGGCTCGTGACCTGGGCGGACTATAGCGGACTGCGCTTCGCGCGCGTGAATGCCCAGGGAGTGATCCAGAGTGGTGGAATCGGTTCGGTACCGGGCGGGTGTCAGCAGGGGCTGGACACCGCCCCGGGTCCGGAAGGAACGCTGCTGGTCTGGCGCGAGGAGCAAGTCCCGTACCGCGTTCGCGCGCTCATGATCGCGGACAGCGGCATCCCGTACGGGCCAACACGAACGTTGGATGCGAGCAGCGATGCGGAGTTCGGCGAGACACGCCGGCAGTTGTCCTGTGTGTGGACCGGGCAGAGATTCGCGGTGGAGTGGTTGAGCTACTTAAACCCGCCGGTTCTCTCGGGCGGTCCGTACGACCCAGTCGTGGAAGTTTGGCAGCAGTCGCTCAGCGCCGCAGGAGAGCCGAGATTCCCAGCTCCGCTTCGACTCGACATGGGAAGCAATCCGATCGCCTGCACACCCGCATGGGACGGCGATGGATACCGCCTCATCAGTCGAGATGACTACACCAACGAGTTCTATCACCCCGTCGACGTGGATCCCAGCGGCACCGAAATCGCCATTGCACCGCGCGTAAACCCGGGGACGCCGCTGTCGTACCCAACGGCTGAGGCGACACGGTGGAGCGGCGGCAGCGTGATGGCTTACGTGTTGGGCGACATTGGTTACAACGTACTGCGCGTGGAACACTTCGACGCGAATGGTGCCAATGTTTCGGATTGGGGGGGACAGGTTGACCTCTTGGACACCTACGTCTACCGGAGTATTGCGCTGGCGGCGGCGGGAGATGAGGCGCTCTGTGCATGGACGGAGGACTATTTCGATGGAGCCACCGCAACGTTCGTCTCTCTGGTGCGTCGGGAAGTGGGTGTGATTCGAGAGTGGCGCGTCGTGTCGCTCCTCCCGACCGAAGCGCCCACGGTGGCGATCGCGGACGGTCGCTACTGGGTCTATTGGACCGAGCTCGGGTCCGTTGCGAAGACGATGCGCGCGGAGTTGGACCCAGATCTGCCCGGGGACGTGCTCTCAGGTGTCGTGGCGTTTCCGTTCGAGAGCAGAGCCCAGCGGAACCCCAGGCTTGCGGTGGGGGGAAGCCAGACCCTTTGTGCGTATACCGCAGTAGAGTCGGACGCCACGGATCGCTCTATGCGCGCGGTGCGGCTGGCTAACTCGGGCGAAGTGCTCGACGGAGCCCCGATCGTCATTACGGATCGCGATGGAGGATGGGACCCGGAGGCGATCTGGAGCGGCGAAAATTGGTTCGTGGCCTGGATGGAGTACGCACCCGAGGCGGAGGTCCGTCGCACCATGCGATACGCACGCGTTGCCGCGGATGGCGTCGTGCTGGATCCGGGCAGTGTCCACCTCGCAGACTGGCCGCAGGAGTGCAGGCTCGCGAGCGCGGGAGCGGGGGACGTCCTTGTCATGGACCAGGCGAACTCGTTCAGGATCTTCCATGAGTCGACGAGCGCCGTCGATCCCGGGATAACCGGGGTGAAATCGCGGGCGAGTGCCTCGGTAGTCTGGCCCAACCCGTCGTGCGAAGAGGTTCGAATGACCCTCGAGGCCGTGGTGCCCACGTCCTGGGGTGTAGAGGTCTACAACGTCCTAGGACAGAGGATCCATTCGGAGCGGACAAGGGTGGGCACGAGGGTCGAGTGGCGGTGGCGACCGCACGAGAGACAGGTAGCTCTCAGTAACAGTGGCGTGTACTGGATTCGCGCATCGACCGAGGCTGAGTCCTTCGTAAGGCGCGCGTACCTCATCCGCTGAGTCGAAGGTTGTCCCTCCTAAGAGTCCCGTCCTCACTCCCCGGCTCGCGGTTACCCGCCTCCGGGGACAAGGCTCACTCGCATGGGCGTCCTCCTACTCCGAACGCTGATCTCCTCGCTCCGATCGCGTCGCGTGCTCGTTGTTCACGGTCAAACCCGAGACGGTGGTGCGCTGGCACCGCGAGGGCTTGCGGCTCTACTGACGATGGAAGAGCAGGCGCTGGGGACCCGGCAGCCCCGCGCTTCCACCGGCAGTCCGCGACCTCACTCGAACCATGTCGCAGGCGAACGCAGTTTGGGGTGCGCCACGAGTCAAGGCGAGTTGCTGTAGCTCGGGATCGAAGTGAGCCAACCGACGGTATCGAAGTATATGGTCCGTCACCGCAGGGCGCCGAGTCAGACCTGGCGCGCATCTCTGGACAACCACGCGCCGCGCGGGCGCAAGACGCTGCCGGGTGCGCTAGACTGTGCCGTGCCTTCCGAAGTCCGAAACGTTCTCGTGGCTGTTCTCCTCGCGTTCGTCGTGCTCGGTTGCGGCGATGACAAGCCGCAGCCGTCCGAACCGGGGCCGACGCTGCCGGAGAAGATCCAGGCCATGCTCGATCAAGCGGTCGCGGCCGACTCGATCCCCGGCGGCATGATCACGGTGTATCGCGCCGGCACCATCGATTGGAGCGGCGCGAGCGGCAAGGCGACGCTCGAGCCCGCACGCGCGATGGTCCCGGACGAGCCCTTCCGCGTCGGCAGCATCACGAAGATGATGGCCGCGGTCATCGCGCTCGAGCTCGTCGACGAGAACCAGCTCCATCTGAACGATCCGATCGACGACTACCTGCGGCCTTCGCTCGTCGACAGCCTTCCGCATGGCGAGGAGATCACGCTGCGCATGCTGCTCAACCACACGAGCGGCCTCGCCGACTACACCAGCAGCGCGGAGCTCGAGGCCGCGCTGCTCGCCAACCCCGATCGAAAGTGGCGGCCCGAGGAGCTGATCGACCTCGCCCTCGCGCTCGAGCAGCCGGGCCTTCCCGGCGGCGACTGGCACTACGCGAGCACCAACTACGTGCTCCTTCAGCTGGTGCTCGAGTCGAGGACCGGCCAGACCTTCGCGGAGCTCCTTCGCGCGCGGATCGCGCTGCCGCTTGGGCTCGCGAGCACGAGCCTGCCTTCGAATGCGCTCCTCGCCGGCGCGCACGGTTATCAGGACGTCGATGGCGACGGCCGCCTCGACGACATCACCGGCCTCGATCCTTCCTACGTCGGCGCGGCCGGCGGCGCGGTCTCGACCACGCGAGAGCTCGTCCTCTTCTCTCGCGCGCTCTTCGGTCATCAACTTCTCTCGAACACGACGATGAGCGCGATGACGAACCCGATCGACACCGGGCAGCTCGGCGTCGGCTACGGCCTAGGGCTGACCGTGCTCCTGAACGCGTACTACGGACATGCGGGTGAGGTGCCCGGCTACACCAGCGGGGTATTTTACATTCCGGTGCTAGATCTGACCGTGGCGCTCGTACTGACGAAAGGGGGGGAGGAGTCCGCGGGATTAGCGCTACTCCAGCGCGTCGCAGGGCTCTTCCAGACGTACGACGGAGAGGAAGGCGTGCTCGCGCCGATGCCGCAGAGCGCCGCGCGCCTTTCCCTCCTCGTGCGTCCAGCTCGCTAGGCC
>CAZZAH010000413.1:0-2486 GCA_964652115.1 uncultured bacterium
GCATGGGTTTCATTCCTTACAATCCGCGAGCGACAATTCACCAGGCGTTTCGTTCGAGCTATTGGATCGTCCGCCGGCGAGGCCGGCCGGGGGCGCGGCGCCAGCCTGCGAATTCCAAGTCCAATCTAGGCGATGCGTCGGGCATCGCCTGGAGGCAGCGCGTGATTCGGAAAATCGATCGAGCGGAGGGGGCACGCGCGATCGCGCGTTTGCGCGCGAGGCAGCTTCGAGGCCTCGGCATCCTTCTTCTGCTCGGCATCGTGCTCGTGGTCGGATGCCAGCGCGACGCGCTACTCGGCCCGACCGGCGAAGCCACACTCTCGGTCAAGGTCGCGCTGCGAAGCCTGGCGCGCGGCCTCGCCGACACCACCGCCACCATCGATCAGATCCGCGTGCGCGCGGTCGAGCTCAAGGCCGGAAGCGAAGCGGTCCGCGCGTCGCGCGAGCTCGCGATCGGGGACGACGACGAGACCTGGAGCGTGGCGCTCAAGGTTCCGCCCTCCGATCGATATCGCGTCGAGGTGGAGATGACGGGCTCCCGCGACTTCGGCGAAGGGCGGGTCACGGAGCACGGACTCCTCTTCGCCGGTGAGTCGGAGCTGAACAATCTTCTGGCCGACTCCGATCGATTGGCCGAGGTGCTGCTCGACGATGTGGTGCCGCGTTCGGTCGAGATCGCAGGGGGCGTGGCGGGCGGCTATCACCTGAGCTGGTCCGCGGTCGGTGGCGCCGTGCGCTATCGAGTGAAGGAGCAGCGACCGGGCAGCGACCCGCGCGAGCTCACGATCGAAGGTCGCGATTTCCCGATCGAGTTCGGCGGCCTGCGACGGGGCGCGGCGCTCGATCGTCAGGCCTATCGCGTCGCGGCGGAGCTGTCGCGCGGTCGCGTGAGCGCTTTCTCCGAGAGCGTGGGCGTGACGGTCCCGACCGTGCCGAGCGTCGTCACCGACCTCACGGCGACCGTCGCCGGCATCGACTCGGTCATTCTGTCGTGGACCGCACCGGGCGATGAGGACGGCCAGGTCGCTTCGTACGATCTTCGCGGAGGGCTGGCGCCGATCACGGTCGAGTCCTTCCCGCAGGCCGGCGCGATTCCCGGCACACCCGTGCCTGGTCCCGCCGGGCGCGTCGAGCGCGTCATCCTGGCCGGACTCCTTCCCGATTCGCGCTACTACTTCGCGCTCCGCAGCAGCGACAACGACCAGAACATCTCGGCGCTCTCGAACGTGGCCGAGGCGGTCACCGGCTCACTCCCCGCGCTCTGCGAGCTGAGCGCCGATAGCCTCGACTTCGGCGACATCCCGCTCGGCGAAACGGCCGAGCGAAGCGCGCTGATCCGGAATGCGGGCGGAAGCCTCCTCGCGGGCGCGATCGCGCTCGACTGCGTCGATGCCTCTTTCGCGATTCTGGACGGGGCGGGCGCGTTCTCCTTGGGCGCCGGCGAGTCTCGCAATGTTCGTGTTCGCTTCGCACCCAACGCGAGCGGTCCCCACTCTTGCGCGCTCGCGACCGGGCTCGCCTGCGGTTCGATCACGCTGCTCGGTCGATCAACCGCGGCCCCGAGCTGTGCGGTCGACAACGATCGACTCGACTTCAGCCTCGTGCCGATCGGCGACGCCGGAATCCTGAGCTTCGAGGTCAGCAACGCCGGCTCCGGAACGCTCGTCGGCAGCATCCCGGATCGATGCGACGATTCCGCCTTCTCCGTGATCGAGGGGGCGGGGCCCTTCGCGCTCGAGGCCGGCATCGGTCGCGTGGTGCGCGTCCGCTACGCACCGGTCACGCCGGGAGAGAACGGTTGCGCGCTGCCGCTCGGCTCCGGCTGCGGCGCGATCGATCTGCTCGGGCGCGGCGACCTCCCACCGGCTTGCTTCGTCGCGCCGCGATCGATCGACTTCGATCCGATCGAGGTGGGTGAGTCCGAGGCGAGGAGCTTCCGCATCCGAAACCTCGGCGGAGGTGTCCTTCGCGGCAGCGTCGCGCTCGCGTGCACCGACTCGAGTTTCGTCCTTTCGGCCGGCGGCGGTGACTACGAGCTCCTCTCCTCCGAGGAGCACGAGGTCACCGTGACCTTCACGCCGCTGAGGGAAGCGGTGCACCGCTGCGAGGTGACGACCGGATCGAGCGGTTGCCTGCCGGTCACGCTCACCGCGCGCACGCTTCACGCGCCGATCTGCGGGCTCGCGCCCGATCGACTGGAGTTCGCGCCGCTCAACGTCGGTGAATCCGACGAGAAGACCTTCCTGCTTCGAAACGACGGTGAGGGGCTGCTCAAGGGGACGGTCTTCGCCGAGGAGGATCCCAACTTCGCCATCATCGAAGGCGCGGGCGACTACTCGCTCTCGGCCAATCAATCACGCACCGTGCGCGTGCGCTTCAATCCGATCGCCGCGGGCAGCTTCAGCTACCCCGTCGACGCGGGGAGCGCTTGCGGCGTGGTCGGCTGCACCGGCTCGGCCGACTTCCCGCCTCTCTGCGCGCTGTCG
>CAZZAH010000413.1:2586-4325 GCA_964652115.1 uncultured bacterium
CGCTTCGCGCCGACCAGCTTCGGCGCCGCGCAATGCCTCCTCACGACCGGCGCGCCTTGTGGCGATGTCGAGCTCTTCGGCGCGACGCTGCCTGAACCGGGGTGCGAGCTCTCGACCGATCGACTCGACTTCCCGCCGACCGAGATCGGCCAGACGAGCGACCTTCCGTTCACGATTCGAAACACCGGCGGCGGCACCCTGTCGGGCACGGTCGCGCTCGATTGCTCGAGCCCGGTCTGGAGCTTGCTCACGGGCGCGGGCGACTTCGAGCTCGGCGCCGGCGAGTCGCACGCGGTCACGCTTCGCTTCGCGCCGGTTGATCAGGTGCGAGCGAACTGCCGCGTTTCTCTCGGCTCGCGCTGCGCGCTGGTGGATGCTTCGGGCATCGGATTCCCACCGCCGGTCTGCACCCTGACGCCGGACTCGCTCGACTTCGGCCCGCTCCTCATCAACACGACGAAGATCCTCTCATTCGAGGTGAAGAACACAGGCGGTGGCATCCTCGCCGGCACGGTGCCCGCGAGCTGCGGCGAACCGACCTTGACCTTGGTGGGCGGGGTCGGCGACTACGAGCTCGCGGCCGGGCAGGCGCACCTCGTGCAGGTGCAATTCGCTCCGGTCGCGGCCGGCGTTAAAACATGCGATCTCGTCTTCGGCGAGGCGATGGGTTGCGGATCGATCAAGCTCAGCGGTGAGGGGCTCCTGCCGCCCGAGTGCTCGGTGCCGATCGACACGCTCGACTTCGGCGCGATCCTCGTCGGCGAGCAGAGCCTGCGCTCGTTCGAGATCGAGAACACGGGCCTGAGCCCCTTCAGCGGATTCGTGAGCCTGAGCTGCGCGAGCTCCGACTTCTCGATCACCGGCGGCGCCGGCGCGTTCAGCTTAGGTCCGAACGAAACTCACTTCGTCGCGCTGCGCTATCAGGCGAACGATCGTGGCTCCGATGCCTGCGAGCTCCTCTTCGGACCGGGAAGCGGTTGCCAGTCGGTGAGCCTGATCGGCAAGGGCGAGCTCCCCGCGCACTGCGAGCTGAGCGACGACTCGCTCGACTTCGACCTCGTCGCGCTGGGCGAGGAGAAGCTCCTCTCCTTCACCATCGGCAACTCCGGCGATCGGCCGCTGATCGGCGCGATCACGAAGGACTGCGTCGACTCGGACTTCGAGATCGAAACCGGCGAAGGGAGTTTCCTGCTCGGCAACGGAGACAGCCGATTGGTTCGCGTTCGGTTCAAGCCGCAGGTGAACGGCACGCATAGCTGCACGATCGCGACCGGAGTGAGCGAATGCCCAAGCGTCGCCCTCTCCGCGTTCACCCAGTACTGCGTGCAGTTCCCGGCCGAGGTCGAGCTCTGGTGGAACGACGCCCCGGTCGATCTCGATCTTCACCTCTGGACCCCGCAAGCCGACGGCATCCGTTATCACGTCTTCTACGGTGAGCGCGGGCTCGCGGATGAGCTCCCCTTCGCCACGCTCGACCTCGATGATCAGGACGGCTTCGGACCGGAGCGCTTGACCCTGCATCAGACCTGGCCCTTCGACGGCGAGTACGCGCTGGCGGTCGATCACTTCGTCGGAGAGGGCGCGCTCGCGACTTCGGGCGCCTTCCTTCGCGTCAAGAGCGCCGACGGCACGAGCCGCGATTTCGCGGTGCCGACGAACGATGGGCGGCCGAATCTCTGGTGGGACTTCGCGCGGCTCGACCGTTCGACCGGCTGCCTCACGATCCTGAACGCGCTTCG
>CAZZAH010000414.1:0-4319 GCA_964652115.1 uncultured bacterium
CCAGTTCTTGCTCAAGCCGAGCGAGCCGGAGCAGGTCCGCCTGGTGGTGCGCCGCGCTTCGGCCTACCGGTCGCTCCTGACCGCACCGCCGCTGCTCGGCCTGGTGGGTGGGCTGGGTTGTCTGCCCTCTCTCCCGCGGATCTATTCCGAGTTGGCCGCCGCGGTCGACGATCCCGAATCGACGACGGACGAGATCGCCGCCATCGTCGAGCGCGACATCGGCATCAGCACGCGCATCCTCCAGGTCGCCAACTCCGGTTTCGTAGGGATGCCGCAACGGACCACCGACGTCAAGGCCGCCGTCGGCTACATCGGAACCAATCTGATCAAGAGTCTGGTCCTTCAGGCCAGCGTCTTCCGGGCGCTTGGCCCCGAGGCGGCGGCGTCCGCCGGCTACTTGGAAGCACTGACGCGCGAGGGTCTGGGCACTGCCCGCCTCGCCCGCTTCGTGGTCGCGGACCCCACTCTGGGAGAGGACGCTTTCATGGCCGGCCTGCTCCACGACGTCGGCAACGCGGTTCTCCTCTCCCGCACCCCCGCGGACTTCGAGCGCATTCTCCGCCGCTCGGCCGAGGAGAATCGTCCCGCCGAGGCGATCCAGATCGAGGTGTTGGGAGCGAGCCATGCCGCCCTGGGGGCCTACCTCTTGAGCCTCTGGGGTCTGCCGTGCAGGGTGGTCGAGGCGGTGGCCCACCATCATCACCCCGAGCAAGTAGAGTCGGTCGGGCGAGATACGGTCACGGCGGTCGCGATCGCCGCCGACATCATCCACCAGGCGATCGGGCACGGGTGTGATGCAGCCCCGCTCGATCCGGACTGGCTTCAGAGGGTCGCGACCCCGGCGGAATTGGGGTCGTGGCGCGATAAGGCGCGAGCGATCCTGGGCCTCGACCTCCAGGCGGCGTGATCGCGAGGTCGCGTTCAACCCCCGCCGATCAGTCCGGGAAGACGAACGCGATCTTGCCGGCCTGCGGCTCCGCCTGCCCGATCAGGTCGAAGCCTTCCTTGTAGCGCTCGAGCGGCAGCAGATGCGTGATCACCGGCGTGATGTCGAGCCGTCCGCTCGCGAGGAGATTGGAGACCTGCACCCAGGTCTCGTACATCACGCGTCCGTTGATGCCGTAGAGGCGAAGCCCCTTGAAGATGATGCCGTTGTTCATGTCGATCGTAAGGCGCCCGTCCGGAAGTCCGAACGCGGAATAGCGCCCACCCTTTCGCACCAGCTTGAGCCCCTCATCCAGCACCGATTGCCGGCCGACCATGTCGAGCACCACGTCGACGCCGACGCCGCCCGTCTCCGACATGATGATCTCCTCGGTCTTCCGGTCGGCCGCGTTCAGGATCATGTCCGCGCCCATCTTCTTCCCGATGGCCAAGCGCATCGGCGACATGCCGACCAGATAGATACGCGACGCGCCGCTCACGCGCGCGACGCCGGTGGAGAAGAGCCCGGTCGGCCCATCGCCATAGATCAAGACCGTGCGCGAGGCGACCGGCTCGACCAAGGTGGTGTAGACCGAGTTGCCGAGCGGCTCCTGCGCCGCCGCGACGTGATAGGGGAGCTTGGGATCGTTCTTCCACACGACGAGCTCGGGCACCGAGATGAACTCGGCGAAGCTGCCGTTGGTGTCGACGCCAAGGATCGTGAGCTGACTGCAGATGTGCATCTGGCCGGTGAGGCACTGGATGCACTTGGTGCAGGGGATGTGCGTCTCCGCCGAGACGAAGTCGCCCGGCTTCACGCGCGTCACATGCGAGCCGACCTCGGCCACGATGCCGCTGAACTCATGACCCATCGTCTGTGGGACGCGCGGGCCGACGCGCTGCTCCGCCCACTCGTTCCACTCGTAGATGTGAAGGTCGGTCCCGCAAACGGTCGAGGCCTTCACCTTGATCAAGACATCATTGGGGCCGACCTGCGGCTTCGGCACCTCGCGGAGCTCCGCTCCCTTCGCGTGCGCCGTCTTGACCAGGGCCATCATCGTGGACGCCATACGTTCCTCCCGTTCCGAGCCACCCGCTTTGAGCGCGGTTTGCGCGCTCAAGCTTCCACCCTACTCGGGGGGCAGTATGGAACGGCGGAAATCGCGGGTCAACGAGCGGGCGGCGCCTTCCCACGCGCACGCGAGGGGGAGCTCGATCAGCTCGTGTAGAGCGACTTCACCTTGCCCCAACTCGTCGGGAGCGCGGGCGTTGCGAAGCAGTCGCGAACCTCGCAGCCGGCCCTCACGGGTTGCTCGCCGCCTTGATTTGAATGGCGACTGACTTGAACGCGGGAGTCCCCGAGTTGGGGTCGAGGCGCCGGGGGACGATCCGATTCGCCTCTGGATAATACATCGCCGCGTTGCCCTCTCGGATGTCCGTAATCGCCGCCACCGCCGGCATGGAGCCGAGCTCGCTCGTCACGTGCACGCGAGTCCCTTCCGCGAGTCCAAGGCGCGCCGCGTCCGCCGTCGAGAGCATGATCACGTCGCGGCGTGTGTTGCCGCGGTAGAGGTCCTCTTCCTCGTAGACCACGGTGTTGAACTGACCCTCCGAGCGGATCGTCATCAGGCGAAGCTCGCCTGGGCCGGGCGCGAAACGCGGAAGCGCGATCGAGTGGAAGCGCGCGCGTCGGTCAGCCGTGCGGAATTCCGGCGCGTGGAAGGTGCGGCCCTCGATCTGAAACTCCCGCTTGGTCCGATCGATGTCGGCCAGGGGCCCGTAGCCCGGCACCGTCTCCGCCATCGCGCGCCGAAGCGCCGGGTGCGAGCGAAGCCCCGACCAATCGAATCGCCCCGCCGGCAAGATCGCTTCCGCGAGCGAGGCGATGATCTCGACCTCGGAGCGCATCTCGCCCTTCACCGCGGGGCGACCGCCCTCCGAGAGGCGCACGTAGTTGAACATCGACTCCTGGGTCGTCGCCTCGTGCTCCTCATCGCGCGCGAGGACCGGCAGGATGAGGTTCGCCTCACCGCGCCCGCGCAGGTGCCCTTCGTTGAGCTTGGTCGTGAGGTGAACGACAAGCGGGATTCGACGGAGCGCACCCGCGGCCCAGGTGCTGTCCGGATTGCTCGCGTAGAGATTGCCACCGAGCAACACGGCCGCCTTCATCCGACCTTCGTTCGCCGCGATCATCGACGAGTAGGTGTCGAGCCCCGGCCCGGCCGGAATCGTGATCCCGTAGAGCGCGCCGAGCCTCTCGCGGAAGTGTTGGTTCGTGATCGGGCTCACGCCGACCGAGCCGACGCCCTGCACATTGGAGTGCCCGCGGATCGGCAGGAGGCCCGCGCCTTCGCGACCAAGCCAGCCGCGAGCGAGGGCGAGGTTCCCGAGCGCGCGCACATTGTCGACGCCATGCTCGTGATGCGTGAGCCCCATTGCCCAGAGGCAGATGCCGCGCGAGGCCCCGGCGATCATCTTGGCCGCGCGACCCACCTCTTCGCGCGAGACGCCGCACAGTGAGAGGAGATCGTCGTGACGATGGCGCGCGAGATCGGCCTCGACCTCCGCCCATCCGCCGGTGTGCGCGTCGACGAAGGCGCGATCGACCCCGCCGAGCTCGACCACGCGCTGGAGGATCGCCATCAGCAACGGGATGTCGGCGCCGATGTGCGGCTGGAGATAGAGGTCGCTCACGGTCGAGCCGAAGAGCATCGATCCCGGATCGGAGGGGATGCGGAAGCGCGTGAGCCCGAGCTCGCGCAGCGGATTGATCACGATCACGCGACCGCCGCGTCGGCGCAAGCTCACGAGCAATGTGATCAGGCGCGGATGATTGCTCGCGGGATTGGCGCCGACGACCATCGCCAGGTTTGCACGCGCGAGGTCATCGAGTGTGATCGAGGCAGTGCCCGATCCGTAGATGTCGCGCAGCGCGACGCTCGACGCCGCATGGCAGTAGTACGAGCAGTTGTGGACGTTCGCCGTCCCGTAGGCGCGCGCGACGAGCTGAAAGAGGAACGCCGCCTCGTTGCTCGATCGCCCTGACGAGTAGAAGAAGACCTCGTCCGGCGCCGCTTGCCGAAGCGCTTCGCCTGCGCGCGCGATCGCCTGGTCCCACGAGATGCGCCGAAAGTGGGAGTCACCGCGTTCGGCGAGCATGGGAAACGCCACGCGCCCCAGTCGCTCACACTCGAAAGACGACAGCCCTTCGAGCTGCGCGAGTGGCGTCCGCGCGAGGAACTCCTCGGTGACGATGCCGCCCATGTCGCCGGCCTGCGCCTGGATCGACTTCTTGCAGACCTCGGGCCAGTGGCCGGCTTCGTTCCGCATGCCGCCCGATTGGCCGCCCATGCCGAGCGCGCAGGTCTTGCATGCGTTCTTGGAGGAGAGGCGCT
>CAZZAH010000415.1:0-4305 GCA_964652115.1 uncultured bacterium
GCTGCTGACCGTTCATGATCTTCAGGGTGCCGAGGTCCGTCGGCTCTTCGAGTCCTCGAATCCCGGACGGGCGCAGTCGGTGGTCTGGAACGGCCGATCGGACGCGGGCAGAGCGCTTCCGACCGGCGTCTACTTTCTGAGGCTCGATGTCGGCGGCGCGCGCACGAGCCGCAAGCTGCTCTTCCTGGGCGGGCGCGAGTAGCGGGTTCGTCGAAGCTCGCGCCTGTGGAAAGACCGGGCGCGCTCGACCCCTATGTTCGACGACCAACGACTCTCGCTTCGCCTGTAAGATAGCCGGATGACGATCGCCCCCGGCACGCGCCTCGGCCCCTATGAGATCATCGCGCTCCTCGGCGTGGGGGGCATGGGCGAGGTCTATCGAGCGCGCGACCCGCGCTTGAAGCGTGACATCGCGATCAAGGTGCTGCCCGACGATGTCGCGTCGTCGCCCGATCGGCTCGAGCGCTTCGAGCGCGAGGCGACAACCTTGGCCGGGCTGAGCCACCCCAACATCGTGATGCTTCATTCGATCGAGGAAGCGGGCGGAACCCGCTTCCTGACGATGGAGCTGGTCGAAGGCCAAAGCTTGACGGAGCTCGTCACCTCGGGCGGGCTGCCGTGCCCGCAGTTGCTCGACCTGGCGATCCCGACGGTTGACGCGCTGGCGGCCGCCCACGAGAAGGGGATCGTCCACCGCGATCTGAAGCCTGCCAACGTCATGGTGACGCGCGATGGGCGGGTGAAGGTGCTCGACTTCGGGCTGGCGAAGTTGACGCGGTCTGAGCTCGATCTCGAGGCGACTCAGGCGATGACGCTGGCGGCATCGCTGGCCGGCGAGGTCATCGGCACCGCGCCCTACATGGCACCGGAGCAGATCCGCGGCGAGGTGGTGGACGCGCGCACCGACCTCTTCGCGTTCGGTGTGCTGATGTTCGAGCTGGCGTCCGGAAGGCGACCCTTCGAGGGCTCTTCATTCGCCGATGTCATCTCCGCGATCCTCCGTGATCGCCCGCCGTCGCTCCTCGCGCTTCGCTCCGACCTGCCCGCCGAGCTCGACCGCATCGTCGCACGCTGTCTGGAGAAGCAGCCTCGCGATCGACACGTGGCCGCGCTCGAGGTAGCGGACGAGCTCCGTGCGCTGAGGCGTGCGCTCGATCGAGGCGAGATGTCGACGCCGGCGTCAACACCGACACCGACCCGCACCGTCGAGCCGATCGTCTCCATCGCGGTGATGCCGTTCGTCAATCGCAGCGCGAGCGCGGACGACGAGTACTTCTGTGATGGGTTGGCCGACGAGCTGCTCAACCTCTTGGCCAAGATCGAGGGCCTTCGGGTCGCCGCGCGGACCTCGGCCTTCCACTTCAAGGGCAAGAACGCGACGATCGCCGAGGTGGCGCAGGCGCTCAACGTCACGACCGTCTTGGAGGGGAGCGTGCGCAAGGCCGGTCCGCGCGTGCGCATCTCCGTGCAGCTGGTGAAGGTGGCGGACGGCTTCCAGCTCTGGTCGGAGACATACGACCGCGCACTCGACGACATCTTCGCCGTGCAAGACGAGGTCGCCCGCGCCGTCGTCGCGGCCCTGCCCGGCAAGCTGGCGCTCAAGCGGTCCGAAAGCGCGGGTCGAGGGACGAGCGACAGCGAGGCGTACGACGCGTTCCTCGAAGGGCGGTTCTACTGGAACAAGCGCACCGAGGCGGACGTGAAGAAGGCGATCGGGTTTTTCGAGCGTGCGATCGCGATTGACCCTGAGTTCGCCGAGGCGTGGGCGGGGCTCGCCGACTGCCACGTCACGCGCTCGTTCTACAGCCTGATTCCGACCGCGGACGCGCTCCCGAAGGCGAGGGAGGCGGTGCATCGAGCCTTGGATCTTCGCCCGGATCTCGGAGCGTCCCATGCAACGCTCGGGTATGCGTCGATGATCGAGTTGAACTGGGGTGAGGCGGAGGTCGAGTTCCGTCGAGCGATCGAGCATGCACCCGAGGACGCCACCGCGCGCATCTGGTACGCCGACCTTCTGATGATGACCGGACGGATGAACGCGGCGCTCCGCGAGATTCGGCGGGCGTTGGAGCTCGATCCTCTGTCCACGCGCGTGTGGACCGAGCTCGGGCAGTGGCACTGGTTCGAGGGGCAGCTCGATGAGGCGATGGCCGCCTTTCGGAAGGCGCTCGAATTGGTGCCCACGATGCCGCTGGCGCTCGAGCTGGCGGCGCGGCTCTCGTGGCAGCGCGATGAGGTCGAGCAGTACTTCGCGCTGCGTATGCGGCTCGAGGCGATTTCGGAACGGGTCGCCTCGCCGACCGCGGTGCTGCGCGATGCGTATGCGCGCGGCGGACGAACCGAGGTCTTGCGAGCTCAGCTTTCGGCGCCTGTCGCCAGGCAGCTTCCGACCGACCGCGCGCGCTGGCATGCGGAGCTGGGCGAGCTCGACGCGGCCTTCCGGGCCCTCGATGAAGCGTTCGCTCAGCGCGAAATTCGTCTGCCCTACACGACCTACTACGCCGACTTCGCGCCGCTGTGGAACGACCCGCGCTTCCATGAGCTCTTCGCGCGAGTCGGCGCGCGCTAGATCTTCTTATCCGGACGCCGACCGATGACGCGATTGTCGTCCGGTGCCGCCCCCTCGCCTGGCGTCTCGAGCAAAGCATTCCGCGATCGAATGGAAGGGCGATAGACTCCGCGCGCGATGGCAGTCCCGTCAAGCGATGAAGCCCCGAGGAGCTGATGAGCGTATCGCCGAGTCCTGCTTCCCAAGCGCGCGCGCTGGCCCTGGCCCAGATGGGACTCGCGAGGGCGGACGCACCCTTCCGTCTGCTGCCGCCGCGCCTCCTCGTGGTCGACATCGAGCGTCAGCACCTCTACCTGGTGAGCGCAGGCAAACTCGAGCGCGATTACGTGGTATCGACCGCGGTGGCAGGCGTGGGTGGGGAGCGAGGTTCGCATCGCACGCCGCCCGGTTGGCATCGCATCCATGCGCGGATCGGAGACGGGGCGGCGTCCGGCACCGTCTTCGAGAGCCGCGAACCGACCGGCGAGCGGTGGCAAGGCGAGCCGCGCGCGGAAGACCTGATCCTCACGCGCGTCCTGACGCTCGAAGGCCTCGAGCCGGGCATCAATCGTGGCGGCAATCACGACTCGCTCGCGCGCTACATCTACTTTCACGGCACGAACCACGAGAGGCTGCTCGGTCTGCCCGCTTCGCACGGTTGTGTGCGGCTCTCGAACGCCGATGTCATCGACCTCTCTGAGCGGGTCGTCGAAGGCGACCTCGTGCTCGTGGTCGAGCAGCTGCCCATCCCGTACCCGCGCGGCGCGGGGAGATTCCATTACGCGGGAGTCGGCGGCAGCGGCATGAGCGCCCTGGCGCAGTTTCAGGCGATGCGCGGCGGACGCGTCAGCGGAAGCGACCGCAGCTTCGATCGCGGCGAGCGCGGGGAAGCGCGTGCACAGCTGGAAACGCGCGGTATCTCGATCCTCCCGCAGGATGGCAGCGGGCTCGGGGGCGACTGCGCCGCGCTCGTGGTTTCCACCGCGGTCGAGATGCAGGTGCCGGACGTGGCGGTCGCGGTGTCGAAGAGCCTGCCGGCAATCCATCGCTCCGAGCTCCTCGCGAGCTTCGTGGCCGCTCATCGCGCCCTCGCGATCACCGGCACGAGCGGCAAGTCGACCGTGGTCGCGATGGTGTTCGAGGTCCTGCGCGGCTGCGGGCGAAAGCCTTCCCTGATCACCGGCGGCGACGTCGTGATGCTTCAGCGCGAAGGTCTCTGGGGCAACGCGTACGCCGATGACAGCGACCTCCTCGTGATCGAGGCGGACGAGAGCGACGGCTCGCTCATCCACTATGAGCCCGCGGTCGGCGTGATCCTGAATCTGCAGCGCGATCACCGTGAGGAGGCGGAGGTGGCCGCGATGTTCGCCGCCTTCCGCGCGCGCTGCCGCGAGACGGTCGCCTGCGGCGAGCAACCCGAGCTCGCGTCCTTGGTCCAAGGCGGCGAGGTGTTCGGGACCGGACCGCGGGCCACCCTGCGCGGCGACGCGATCGAGCTGGGGGCCGACACGAGCTCCTTTGAGGTCGCAGGCGTGCGATTCACGCTTCCCGTGCCGGGCCGCCACAACGTGGAGAACGCGCTGGCCGCGATCGCCGCCTGCCGCGCGCTGGGAGTCGCCTTGCCCGAGATGGCTGCGCCGCTGGCGGTATTCCAGGGGGTCGGTCGACGCTTTCAATCGCTCGGTCGCGCGCGCGGCGTCGAGGTGGTGGATGACTTCGCCCACAATCCCGCCAAGCTCGCGGCCGCGATCGAGACC
>CAZZAH010000416.1:0-2492 GCA_964652115.1 uncultured bacterium
CCTTGACGTCGTTGCGGAAGTAGAAGCGCTCCACGATCGCGAGGTTGTAGAGCGGACCGGGCAGCTTCGGCGCAAGCTCGTGCGCGCGCTCGAAGATCTGCCTCGCCTCGCGCGCCTCTCCCTTGATGAGGAGCGCGATGCCTTGGTTGTTGAGGTTGATCGGGCTCTCGTCCGCCTCGAGCGCGAGCTCCGCCGCGCGCGGGCCCAATCGCTCGGGATGCTCGCTTCGCAGCGCGGCGAAGGCGAGCACCGATCCGATGCGCTTCCACGAATCGCCGGCCTCATAACGCGGGGCGAGAAGCGAGTCAGCGCGCGCGGTCTCGCCGCTTGCCGAAAGATGGAGAGCGAGCGAGGCGGTCAGCTCGAGCGGACAGGGGGCGAGCTCCTTGCACGCGCGCTCGAGGCGCGGAATGGCCTCGGCATGGCGGCCTCGCCGGTACTCGAGGTCGGAGAAGAGCACGAGCAACGGCGCATCGAGCGGGTCGAGCGCCAGCGCGCGATCAACCTCCGTGCGCGCGGCATCGAGTGAGTCATGAAGCGCGAGCGCATGCGCACGCTCCCAATGTGCGCGGAGAAGGAGGCGGGTCGAGTCGCGCTCCGCGACACCACGCTGCTCGATCTCCGCGCTGCTGCTATCTGCGAGCGCGAGCGGATCGTTCTCGAGCGCCGGACGCGATCCCCCGCATCCGACGAGAAGTGACGCGAAGACGATCGCCTTGAGAGACCGAGGGGCGCGCATCAGTCGTGGCTCCCTTCATCCGGCAGAAGCACGGGGTGAACCGCCTCGGGGTAGTGGAGAAAGCGGGCGGCGACGCGAGGCCAAAGCGCGTGACGCGTCTTCTCGACCCACTCGCTGCTCGTGGTGCTATCGGCACTCGCGGCGTTCGCCTCGAGCAGCTCTCCCCAGATCTCCTCACCGCGGTCGTAAAAACCCCAGGCCTGCTCCTCCACCACCCCGTCGTAGCCCGCGCGGTCCTCGGCCGAGAGATCATCCGGCCGCGGGCTCGCGACGAGCGCGTCACCGAAGGCGACCACCGCTTCGCCCATTCGATAGGTCGCCGCTTCGGACCATCGCGCGACGTGGTGATCGAGGGTCGCGCGGTACTCCGCCAAGCATCGCTCGAGCGCCGCGCGCTTCACCGCGAGCGAACGGTCGAGCGGCAAAGAGAGGCGAGCCGCGTCGTAGTCGGCGCGCGCTTCCTCGCCGCGAGCGAAGTCGACCTCGGCCAAGAAATCTGCGTTGGCGTGCTCCGGGTGCCGGACCGCGAGCGCGAGATAGGCCGCGAGCGGAGTGGAATCCGACGCCGCATCCTTCGCCCGCTTCTTCACGCCGCGCGACGACCGAGCGGGCGCCGCCGGTCGCGCGACCAAGGCGAGGGTGCCTGCACTGCGGCGCTCGTCCAGCTCGCGTCGTGCGAAGCGCTCGCGAAACTCGAACTGCGCGTCGAGGTCTTCCGGATAGCGGTCCAGGTACGCGAGGCGCGTGGCATCGGCCTGCGTCTCCGCGTGCGCGCCATCCCAGAGAGCGATCGCGTGAAGGAGCGCGGCACCGGCCTCGGTGTCCTTGGGGTAGCGCGCTGCGAAATCCGCGAAGGCCTCGGCCGCGGCGCTTGAATCGCCGCGCGTCTCCTCCAGACGTCCGACCTCGAGCGCCGCATCACGTGAGAGCTCGCGTGTCGGGTAGGCGCGAAGCAAGCGGCGATAGGCGACGAGCGCTGCCGGGATCGAGTCGATGCGCGCATACGCCGCGGCTGATTTGTAGAGCGCGACGTCGGCGTCGGAGCGCTCCGGCCAGAGTCGCGCGAGCTCGCCCCAGGCCGCGGCCGCGCGAGGCACATCGCCGCTCGCCTCGCTTCGTTCCGCCACGCGAGCGAGCGCGCCCGATCCGCGAGCGTCGTCGGGATAGCGATGCGCGAACTCGGTCAGAGCACGCAATGCCATCGAATCGGCATCGGCCGCGAGCCCGAGCTCTCCTTCGCGCCAGAGGAGATCCTTGCCGCGCGGGTCGTCGCCGCGCCGCGCGCGATACGCACTTGATGAAGCGACGAAGGCGCGCGCACGGCGAGCGCGGATCGACGGTTGCGTCTCCGCGTTCACCGCCGCGTCCATCGCAGCGAGCTCCTGGAATGCCGCCTCGCGCGCCAACTCGCCCTCGCCTGCCGCGGCGCGATGGAAGTAGCTCGCCGCATCGTCGAATCGATCGAGCCTCGACGCCGCCTCGCCACCCGACACGAGCCACGCGATCGCGCGCGGATCGTTGGGCCATTTCACGAGTAGTCGTTCGTAGAGCCCGAGCGCCGTGCGCCAATCCTCGCCGCGCTTCTGGCCACGCGCGCGTTGATGGATCTCCTCCGCCGCCGTGACCGTCGCCTCGCGCGCGAAGAGGTCGCCCGCCTCGCGCAACGAGTCCGGCATCGAGGCGCTCCACGCCCCATCACGCGAGAAGCGCTCGGCCAACTCCAGCCGCGCCGTCTCCGCGTCGATCGGATGAT
>CAZZAH010000416.1:2592-4297 GCA_964652115.1 uncultured bacterium
CGCGAGAAGCGCTCGGCCAACTCCAGCCGCGCCGTCTCCGCGTCGATCGGATGATTCCATCGCTCGTACGACTCGATCAGATTGCGCGCCGCGTTCAGAGCCTCGGCGCGCGCGGCGAAGCGCTCGAGGTAGAGGCGATCGGTCGCCACCGCCTCGGCGTAGAGGCTGTGCTCGCGAAGGAGCGAGGAGAGCCCGCGGAGGATGCGCTCTTCGTACGGCCGCGACCCGGATGCGGCGAAGTGGCGACGGAACGCATCGGCGCCGCCGGCACGCGCGAGGCAATGCACGAGGTACTCCTCGGCCTCGGAGCGAAGATCGAAGCGCGCGCCCTCGAGCGATCCCGCCTCGTAGAGATCGAGCAGATGCGCGAAGGAGAGCGCCGCCTCCTCGAACTCATCCTGCCCGAACTGGGACCATCCGAGCTTGTACCACGCGATCCCAACGAGCGGCGCCGCCGGGCCACGGCTCGCCCGCTCGAAGAAGGGCGCGGCGCGCGCATAGTCGCGCTCGTCGAAGGCGAGGTCGCCCAGGTGCACCTCCGCTTCCTGCACGAACGCGGAGCCGGGGAACCGCGCAAGGAAGGACTCGAAGGTGGCCACGGCGGCAGGATCGCCGAGCTCGCTCTCCAAGCGTCCGATCTGAAAGAGCACGAGGTCGCGGTGCGGGTAGTCGAGGTCGCCCTCCCACATCGATTGGAAGAGCGCGAGCGGCGTGGCCGGATCGTAGCGCGCGGGATTGACCTGGCCTTCGGCGATCTCCGACTCCGCGAGGCGAAAGCGCGCATCGCCTCGCGCCGGCGAATCGGGATAGGAGTCGAGGAAGTGATCGAGCGCGGTCATCGCCTCGGCGCGGCGTTCAGACGACGGCGTGCTTCGGCTCCACTCGTGGAGGCTCGCCGCTAGTCCGTAGTCGAGCTTCTCGCGCTCGGCGTTCAGGATCGCGAGGGCCCGCGTCCGCGCGGACGCGACGACCTGCGCGCGCTCTGACGCATAGCGCTGCTCGAGCGTGGCCATCCCCTCGGCGATTGCGCGCCGCTTCTCCGCGATGGAGGCAAGCTCCGCCGCGCCGGATGCCCTCGCCTCGCGTGCGTCGAGCGCATCGCGGTCGTTCGCGATCGCCATGGCCTGCGCGGCGGTGCGCGAGGAGAGATCGATCAACCGCTCACGCAAACCGGGGCGCCACCCGTTCTCCGCCAATGCATCGAGCGTTGCGCCCGCGCGATTCTGCCTAGCGCGATCCTCCACCTGATCGAGCAAGGCTTGCTCGGCGATCGAGCTCGCGCGAGCGAGCGAGTCCGCGGCGGAGGAGAGGCGGCGTGGGCCGCGGAGATAGAGCGCGGACTGGCCGGCGAGAATCGCTCGATGCAGCTCGAGCCGTGAATCGATGTTCGCGAGACGTCGGGCGATGCGCGCCCGCGCGGACTCTCGCCCCTCGTCGAGCGCACGGAGCTTCCGGTCGATCGCGCTCGAGAGGGAGTCGATCGAATGACTCAAGCGCGCGGACAAGGAACGTTCGTGCTCAAGCAGCTCGCGCCCGCGCGCGGTGTAACGTCGATCGCGCGCCATCGACTCTTCGATCTCCCGCGTCGCGAGCGCGAGGCGAGCGTCCTCCGCCGCGAGCTCCGCCGAATCGTTCACCAAGCCGGCCAGGCGTTCCCACTCTTCCGCGGTCGGCTCGAAGGTAAGGTCGCCGGCGGATCGAGCCA
>CAZZAH010000417.1:0-4284 GCA_964652115.1 uncultured bacterium
TCGAGCGTGCACGGCTGGATGAACCAGTTGAAGAAGCCGGCCGTGGTCACCCAGTCGAAGCCGAGGTTCGGGCCCACGCCGTCCGGGCAGCGCGCGTAGCAGGAGCCCTCGGGCCGCGGCGGTGCGATGAACCAGCCGACCTGGTCGACGCGCACGGTGTCGGCGTCGAAGAGGTAGACCAGCTGCGCCGTCTCCGCGAAGGTCCCTGGAGCCAGCGGGAAGATCTCGACGCCGCCCGACGGGACGACGCTCCCGAGCGAAGTCGCGATCCCCGTGCCGACCGTGATCATCCAGCCGGCGGTGCTGATCGGCGCGGCGGTCGGGTTGTACAGCTCGATGATGTCGCTCACACCGGCGACCGGCGGGGGCGGGAGCGCGGGCGACACCTCGTTGATCACCATCGATCCGCCCGGGAGCGGGTTCTTCGCGTTGTTTCGCTGCCCGAAGGTCGAGTTGAAGTCGATCGTCCAGAAGGCGCCCGATGGCGTCGGCCCCGGATCGCGCGGCGGGCCGAAGAAAGCATCCGGCGCGCGCGCGAGCGAAACGTCCGGTGCGTCGTGCGGGAGCGGCGCGCTGCCGCGGTTGCCGTAGAAGACGCGGTCGCCGCGATGCGAGGCGATGTCGATCAGGCAGATCTCCCCTCCGATTGGATCGAAGATACCGACCAAGCTGTCGAACACGCGGTACTCGCCAGGGTGGATGAGTGTGCCCGGAGGAATGGTCATCGTTCCCAGCGACCCTTGAATCGTCCAAAACGACATGTCGATCGTCGACGGACCCCGGTTGTAGAGCTCGAGTCGACCGATGCCTCGAATTACCGCTTCATTGAGGTAGATCTGATCGATGTCGAGCGCGTGTGCCGAACCGGCCGTACCGATCATGGCAAGCGCGAGCAGGGCCCAAAATCTTCCGAGTGCAAGACATCTCGCCGGCAGACGCACCATGAGGAAGCCCTCCCGAGCCGTAAGCGGAGCGTCGATGGAAATGTGAGTGGGGAGAGTGTAAGCGCATTCACACCGAACGAGGAGAGTTCTTCTTCGCGTCAAACCTAAGAGCGTGGTTGCTTGGCCGAAGGCCCGCGCCCCTTGGGACGGGCCGGGCTCGCCTCCGCGACGCCGAGTCCATACTTTCGCAAGCGCAGCCGTAACCTCGACTCCGTGATCCCGAGCGCTCTGGCCGCCTCCGATTGATTGCCGTTCGCCTGTTCGAGCGCCGCGCGCAGAAGCGATCCCTCGATGCCCATCAAGCGCGCGTCGAGGTTCTCGCCGCGACGGAGCCGGGGAGTCTCCTCGCGATTCGCGCGGGCCGCTCGTTGGACCTTCTCCGGGAGCTGGTCGAACGCGATCGTCTCGGCCGGATGGAGGCTGGTCAGGAACTCGATCAGATTCCGAAGCTCGCGCACATTGCCGGGCCAAGTGTATCGGGAGAGCGCATCGCGCGTCTCCGAGGCGAAGCGGATGGCGCGCTCGCCGAAGCTCTGAGCGAAGTGATCGGCGAGTAGAGGGACGTCTTCGAGGCGATCGCGCAGCGACGGCATCGTGATCGGAGCGACATTGATCCTGTAGTACAGGTCTTCGCGGAAGCGCCCCGCCTTGATGTCCTGTTCGAGATTCCGGCTCGTGGCCGCGATCAAGCGCACGTCGACCCGAATCGCGGTGCGCCCACCGACGCGAAGGAACTCGCGCTCTTGCAGGAAGCGAAGCAGCTTCGCTTGCACGCTCAGCTCCATGTCGCCGACCTCATCCAGGAAGAGCGATCCACCTTCCGCGGCGTCGATCTGTCCCAGGCGTGCGGCGTGCGCGCCGGTGAAGGCGCCGCGCTCATGGCCGAAGAGCTCCGCCTCCATCAGGTCGCGCGGGATCGATGGGCAATTGATGGCGACGAAGGGAGCATCGTGCCGAGTGCTTCGGTCGTGAATCGCGCGTGCGATCAGCTCCTTGCCGGTGCCGCTCTCGCCTTCGATCAAGACGCTCGCCGTGGTGGGCGCGATCCGTTCGATCGTGTGGAAGATCTTCCGCATCGAATCGCTGCCGCCGACCAAACCCCCAAACGACGTGGAGACCGCGCTTGGTTTGCTCTCCGAGTGTTCGACCGACATCGGTAGGGGTCGCGAGTCGCGAGTCGGCGCTTGCGCGTCTCGACGATGATCGAGAGCGAGAGCGATCATCGCCGCTCCGACCAGTACAGTGGACCAGGCGTCTTCTCTCGCGGCCTCCATCTCGCCTCCGATGAGGACGAGCAGCACGCCAGCCCAATCGGATCCGCGGGGCTTGAGTGGCGCGGCGCCCGCGTAGGCGGACCCGGGCAGATGTCGCAGTGCAGGTAGCCCCGTTCGGCTCGCCTCGCGTGCGACCTCGGCCCAAGCTTCAGGCGCGAGATCCGCCCCTGCCGTTATCGATGAGGAGAGGTCAGGCTCTCCTTCGTTCGTCGCCGCGATCGTCGCTCGGGTGACACGCGGAAGTCCTATGCACCACTCGACTGCGATTCTCGCGACGGCGGCCGGGTCCTCTGCGGTGAGGAGGCGCCCGTGCAGCGCGAGCAGCGGTGCGGCCGCCACGGTGTCCGACCTCGCCTCCAAGCGAGCGAGGTAGTCGATCGCCTCCCGCTCTGCAACGGCATCGATTCGCGCCGCCGTCTTTCGCGCGAGGAGCAAGGTCTCGCGCGCCTGCGCCTGGTCGAGGCGCCACTCCACTTCGCCCAACGCAAGCAGGCTTCGAACCGCGAGTCGGAGATTGCCCATGGGGACGAACGCCTCCGCGGCGCGCCGAAGTCGCTCCGCCGCGGCTTCGAAGGCTCCGGCTTCCGCGAACAGCCTGCCGAGCGTGAGCCGCAAGCTCGCGAGCAAGTCGGGGGTTTGAAGCCCACGAAGCAGGGTCTCCCCTGCGAGCAATGACTCTCGCGCCGACTCCAACGCGCCGAGACGAAGGTTCGCTTCGCCCTGCATGCGGAGGGCCTCGCCTTCGGCGCGTGGTGTGCCTGCCACCTTGGCTCGTCGTTCGGCCTCGTGGGCCAGGGCGAGCGCCGAATCGGCATTTCCCTCGCTGAGGCGAAGTGACGCCTCGAGCAGCATGGCTTCGGCGCGCAATTCGTCGCTCTCCGCGGCCTCCGCGATTTCGCGCAGCGATTGACAGGCGGCCTCCGCCTCAGGGGCCCGACCCAACTCGAGGAGTGAAACGCCGAGCTGGTACATCGGCCGTGCGAGGTTCGGATCGAGTGGAGACACTCCACTCTCGCGGCGCCGCGCGATCGCGGCGCTGGCGTGTTCCACCGCCTCCTCATTCCTGCCCGCCATGTGGGAAACTTGCGCAAGATTGTTGAGCGCGCTTGCCGCTCGCGCCAGATCGCCTAGCCCCAGACGTATGCGGAGGCTCTCTCGAAAGTGACGCTCCGCCTTCTCGCCTTGCCCGCGATAGGAGGCGAGGAGCCCGAGGTTGAGCGCGACTGCCGCCACCAATTCCTCGTCATCGAGCTCCAGGAAGATCTCGAGCGCGCGCTCGAAGTTGTCCTCCGCGGCGACGAAGTTGCCAATCAAGAGGAGCAGGCCACCGACATTGTTGCACGCCTTGCCGAGCCCCGCCCGATCGCCGCCTTGCTCAAAGATCGCGCGCGCGCGTTGGTGATGCTCGAGGGAGTCCTGAAGCCGTCCTTGTTGGTGAAGAGCGTTGCCGAGCCTGGTCAGCGTGCTCGCAAGCCCAGGCTCGTCCTTGAGCGCTTCGTAGATCCGCAACGTCTCCTGCAGCGTCTGGATCGATCCGTCCACGTCTCCCCTGAGCCGCAGCGCCATCGCCAGCTCTTCGAGCCCGCGCGCCCGCGGCCGGCCCGGCGCGATCCCGCTCGAACGAAGGAGGCTCTCCCGCGCCGCGCGCTCGGCGTCCTCGAGACGATTCGATCGACGGAACGCCTCCGCGAGATCGGAGAGCATGTCCGCCCCGGCGGCGTCGTTGCCGGATGGCTCGAGCAGCGCCACGCATTCCTCGAGCAAGGGGAGCGCGTCGGTTACCTGCCCGCCGTTCAGGTGCATGCGTCCAAGCAACGCCAATGCCGCGCGCCGCTCCTCGCGCAGCTCGTGCTCGCTCGCGACCGCCAGCGCCTGCTGGAGCGCGCGGCGTGCCTGCTCGAGCTGTCCCGCCTTGAGATGCGTGCGTCCCGAGTCGAGTAGGACCTCGCACAGCTCGCGCGAGGGCGAACCGCTCTCCGGCATCTTGTCCTCCTGAGTCTTCTATGACGCGGATGAATCGCGGCGATTCTACGCGCGTTCCGGCTCCGGCTCACCTTCTGCGAGGA
>CAZZAH010000418.1:0-4270 GCA_964652115.1 uncultured bacterium
CCCGATCCGCGAAGGCGCGCCGTGCGGCGAGTCGTGCCGCGACGATCAGGACTTCGAATCGCTGCAGCTCGAGATCAGAAAGCTCGAGCTGCCCGACGCGCCGCAACCCGATTGGCAGAAGGCGGTGCAGCTCGCGAGCGCCCTCTTGCGCGATCGGTCGAAGGACCTCCTGGTCGCGTCGTGGCTCACGATCGCCCTCTTTCATCGCGAAGGCTACGGGGGGTTCGACGCCGGCCTGACGGTGTTGCGCGACATGGTGGAGCTTCACTGGGACACGCTCTTCCCCGAAGCAAAGCGGATGAAGGGTCGCCTCGCCGCCGTCGAGTGGGTCTTGGAGCGCGGCACGCGCGAGGTGCAACGCCGCGCGCCGAGCACGAACGAGCGCGAGGCGGTCGACGCTTGCCTCGCGCGACTGAAGGAGCTCGACGACAAGCTGAGCGATCGGGTGGCCGATGGCGGACCTTCGCCGGCCGATCTGCGTCGCGCGCTCGAGGACGCGGCGAGCACGGTGAAGGCGCCGCCCGCTCCCTCCGCCGCGCCGGTCGCGTCCGCGACGACCTCCGCCGCGGCGCCGGCCACGCTTTCCTCCTCCGCCGACATTCCGAACGTGCTCGGCACCGCGCGCTCGATCCTGCGCAACGTGAGTGAGTTCCTCCGCGCGAACGAGCCGACGAATCCGCTCATCTATCGTCTGCCGAGGCTCGCGACCTGGATGCATTTGATTGCGCTGCCACCGAACCAGGACGGGCAAACGCAGATCCCCGCCCCGCAACCGCCCGAGAGCGGCGAGAAGCTCGAGTCGATGCTTGCCGCCGGACAGTGGATGGGGGTGCTCGAGCAGACCGAGTCCCGGCTCGCCACCGCGGTCTTCTGGCTCGATCTTCATCGCTACGCCGCGCAGGCGCTCGAAGGGCTGGGCCCGACGCACGCCGCCTGCGCGCAAGCGGTGGTCGAGGAGGTTGCGCAACTGCTCCGCCGTTTCCCGACGCTGAAGGACTTTCGATTCAAGGAGGGCCAGCCTCTCGCGAACGCGGCCACGCAACGCTGGCTGACCGAGCGCGTCCTCGTGGGAGGAGCTGGCGACGCCGGGGCCCCTGCGCCCTCCCAGGCGGGAGGCGAGGAGGTCGAGGGCCTGGCCGAAGCGGCGGTTCAGGCCCGCGGTCTGGCGCAGCAGCGGCGCGTCCCCGAAGCGCTCGCGATGTTGGAAGACGGCGCTCGCACCGCGCGGAGCTTGCGCGCCCGCGCACGCTGGACGCTCGAGATGGCCCGGCTCTGTCTCGCGCAAAACCTCGCGGAAACCGCATATCAGACCTTGGAGGGACTCGACGCCGAGATGGCCCGCGCCTCGGCCGATGACTGGGACCCGCCCCTCTCGGCGGAAATCTTGAAATCGCTTTTCCAGTCCCATCAGAAAGTCATATCCTCCCTGCGTCCCATTCCACCTGAAGAGCTCCAGCGTTCGCGCCTCCTCTTGGGGAGGCTTTCACGACTGGATGTCGTCGCCGCGGCAGCGCTGGAACCGAAGCGCGTGTGACGCCACGCGTCGCGGAAAAAACAGGTTCTTTCGAAACGTAGGGAAGGGAGGGTTGCATGGCCTCTGAGGGTTCGGTCGCTCCGAAGGAGCGGGTCAACATCGTCTACAAGCCCGCCACCGGGGGCATGCAGGCGGAGATCGAGCTGCCGCTCAAGCTGCTCGTCATGGGCGACTTCACCTCTCGCGCCGACGACACGCCGCTCGAGGAACGGAAGGCGATCTCGATCGACAAGGACAACTTCAACGACGTGCTCGCCAAGCAGAACATCGGCGTCGACGTGAACGTCGCGGACAAGCTGAGCGGAGCCGAGGGCGCGGAGATGCCGGTCCATCTGAATTTCCGCCACGTCAACGATTTCAACCCCACCTCGATCGCGAAGCAGGTGCCGGAGCTCTCGAAGATGCTCGAGCTGCGCGAGGCGTTGACCGCGCTCAAGGGTCCGCTCGCCAACGTCCCGGCTTTCCGGAAGAAGATCGAGGAGATGCTGAAGGACGAAGGTCAGCGCGAGAAGCTGATGAAGGAACTCGGGCTCGAGTAGAGCCATCCACCGCATAGGGAGGTTGGACGATGGCGGACGCGGATCAGGAAAAGCAGGCCCAAGCGGGCGAAACGGTCCACGCGGATTCTCTGCTCGACGAGATCATCGCGGGGACGACGAAGTACAAGCCGGAGGACGAGAGCTACGCGGTGGCGAAGCGCGGCCTTCAGGCCTTCATGAAGGAGTTGGTACGTCCGGGTGCGGGCGATCAGCGGGTCCACCAATCGGTGGTCAACGCGATCATCTCCGAGCTCGACACCAAGCTCTCGAGCCAGCTCGACGAGATCCTGCATCACCCGGAGGTGCAGAAGATCGAGTCGTCGTGGCGTTCGCTCAAGCTCCTGGTCGATCGGACCGACTTCCGGGAAAACATCAAGATCGAGCTGCTGAACGTTTCGAAGGACGACCTGCTGAACGACTTCGAAGACTCGCCCGAGGTGGTGAAGTCAGGCTTGTACAAGCATGTCTATACGGCGGAGTACGGCCAGTTCGGCGGTCAGCCCTACGGCGCGATGGTCGCGAACTACGAGTTCACCGCGCATCCGCAGGACATCAAGCTGCTGCAGTACGCGGCCAGCGTCGCCACCATGGCGCACGCCCCCTTCATCTCCGCCGCCGGCCCGAAGTTCTTCGGTGAGGAGAGCTATCAGAAGCTCCCCGGCTTGAAGGACCTTCACTCGGTCTTCGAGGCGCCGCAGTACGCGAAGTGGCGTTCCTTCCGGGACAGCGAGGACGCGCGCTACGTCGCCTTGACCTGCCCGCGTTTCCTTCTCCGGCTGCCCTACGGCTCCGAAACCGTACCGGTGAAGGAGTTCAACTACGAAGAGAAGGTGACCGACAGCCACGACAAGTATCTCTGGGGCAACACCGCCTTCGCCCTCGCCTCACGCGTGACCGACAGCTTCGCGAAGTACCGTTGGTGCCCGAACATCACCGGTCCGCTCGGCGGCGGCGCGGTCGAGGATCTCCCGGTCCACGTCTTCGAATCGATGGGCTCGAAGGAGCAGAAGATTCCGACCGAGATCCTCATCTCCGAGCGCCGCGAGTACGAGCTGGCGGAAGAGGGCTTCATCGCGCTCACCATGCGGAAAGGCTCGGACAACGCGGCGTTCTTCTCCGCTTCGTCGGCGCAGAAGGCCAAGACGTTCGGCGCGACGAAGGAAGGCAAGGAGGCCGAGACCAACTACCGGCTCGGCACCCAGCTGCCCTACATGTTCGTGATCTCGCGCATGGCGCACTACCTCAAGGTCATTCAGCGCGAGAACATCGGCAGCTGGAAGTCGAAGGCCGACCTCAACAACGAGCTCAACAAGTGGATCAGCCAGTACGTCTCCGAGATGGATGACGCCGCGCCCGCGGTCAAGAGCCGCCGCCCTCTGCGTGAGGCGAAGATCTCGGTTGAGGACGTCGAGGGAGAGCCGGGCTGGTACCGGGTCGACCTCAAGGTTCGGCCGCACTTCAAGTACATGGGCGCGAACTTCACCCTCTCGCTCGTGGGCAAGCTCGACAAGAAGTAGTAGTCGATCGACGTGCCTCGGTCCTTCGCTCGAGGCGCGCAACTTTCGGCCCCGGCGAAGGGATACATGGACGAAGGTTCGGAGGAACGCTCCGGATCGAGGCGCCGCTCGGAGGCGTCAGTTCACTTGAAGTAAGTGAAGTTGAATGAGGCACCGGTAGGAAAGAACGTGGGGCGGAAGGGTGACCCGCCTGTTCCTTCCGGGGATCTGGATCACCTAGGAGGCGAAGGAAATGGCAGAGACAGTACATCTGTACCTGAAGGCGAACGGAGCCGACATCACGGGCGACAGCACGCAGACCTCGCTCGGTCGCGAGAACAGCATCGAGTGCGTTTACTACCAGCAGTCGGTGCGTACGGCTCGCGAGGCCGGCTCCGGCATGGCGACCGGTCGTCGCTCATACGACCCGCTCGTTATCCGCAAGCGCATCGACAAGTCGACTCCGCTGATCTTCAAGGCCCTGGCCGAGAACATGGTGATGGAGGGCGAATTCAAGTTCTTCCGCCCGAACCCGGCCGGTGACGGTACGACGGAGCAGTTCTACACCGTCGGCTTCAAGCAGGGACGGGTGGCGTCGGCGAAGAACGTGGTGCCCGACTGCCTCGATCCGGTGTCGACCAACGCCCCGCCGCTCGAGGAGGTCAGCTTCGTGTTCCACACCATCAAGTGGGTCTACACGA
>CAZZAH010000419.1:0-2294 GCA_964652115.1 uncultured bacterium
TTCGCCTACCTCTTCCTGGCGGCGATGCGGGATCGCGGGCTGATCGCGCTCGAGCGAGGCGGGCAGCTGTGGCTCACGCTTCTCTTCGGCTTCGGGACCGTCACGTGGTCGGTCGCGATCCTGGGCTCGGTCTGGTATCTGGGGCAGATCACGAGCGTGACGATGGTGGCGCTCGCGGCCTGGTTCGCCGCGGCGCGTGCTCCGCGATGGGCAGTCGGCACGGCGCTCGCGCTCGCCGTGCTCGGGCGGCCGAATCTCGTGCTGACGCTGCCGTTCCTCTGGGCGCTGCGAGAGCACGGCGGCGCGGGCGAGGATTCGAGTGCGCGCTCATGGCCGACGCGCTTGGCGCAGATCACCGTGCCGGTCGGCATCGCGATCGCGCTCCTGTTTCTGTATAACCATGCGCGCTTCGGTCACGCGCTCGACTTCGGCTACCGCGACGCGAACGTGCCGCCGCGCCTGGCGGAGGATCTGCGCGTCTACGGCCAATTCCACTGGCGCTATCTCCAACGCAACCTCGCGGCGCTCCTCTGGCTTCTGCCGCACTGGGATGCCGCGCGCGCGACGCTTCGCCCCGACTTCGAAGGGATGAGCCTCTTCCTCACGACGCCGGCGATCGTCTACCTCTTCCGCGCACGCGTGAACGCGAGGTGGATCGCGGGCGCTTGGGCTTCGCTCGCGCTGCTTCTCTTGCCGCTTCTGACCTACTACAACACGGGGTGGATGCAATTCGGCTATCGCTTCAGCCTCGACTTCCTGGTGCCGATGACCGCCTTGCTCGCGGTCGCCGCCGGGGCGAGGCCGAGTCGTCCGCTTCGCGTGCTCATCCTGCTTGGCGTCGCGTGCAATCTGTGGGGCGCTGCCTGCTGGATGGAGGTGCTGCGCCACTTCTGATAGATTGCCGGTCCAGGCTTGAGGACAACGTGCACGACATCCCTTGGCTCGCAGACCCAGATCCCGTCGCCGCCCTCGCGCGAGCGCTGCATCCTTTCCTTGGAGTCTGGCGAGGATTCGGCGCGGTCGCCTTTCCGACCATCGAGAGCGCGGGCTACGCGGAGGAGTGCACCTTCTCCGCCAACCAGTGCGAGCCGATCCTCCACTTCGAGCAACGCACCTGGAAGCTCGACCCGAACGGCGCGCCCGGCGACCCGCTCCACTGGGAGTCGGGCTTCTTTCGCTCGATGGCCGACGGCACGATCGAGCTCACCAACGCGCAGAACAACGGCCGCCTCGAGATCCTGCGCGGCACGCTCGACGTCGAGGAGTATCGCGAGGGTCGCCTGGTCCTTTCCCTTTCCAGCACCTTCCACGGCAATGACCCGCGGATGCTCTCGAGCGCGCGGATCTATCGGCTGAACGGCGATCGACTCGCGTACGAGGGGCACATGGCGACGACGCGCGTGGCGCCGATGCGGCGCCATCTCGATGCCACCCTCCATCGCGTGCGATAGCGAGCACGCCGCACGCCCGGCCGCGGCCCGACTGTGTTAATTTGGCCCGACCGATGAAGGAGGGAGCTTGAACGACCAGCCGTTTTCCTGGGAGGAGGCCGAGGCCCGGGCGAATCATCTGCTCGATCTGGTCGGCGAGATCAAGAACCGGGAGTTCCACTACGAGGTGCTGATGTCGGCCGTGCGCCTCGCGCGCGACGAGCCGAACCGCCTCGACCTCAAGATCTTGAACAGCGCCTTCAAGGAGCTGCGCTACTCCTTCCGCCTCTTCCAGCGCTTTCACGGCCGTCGAAAGGTCGCCTGCTTCGGCTCCGCGCGCACTCGACCGAGCACCGGGCTCTACGAGCTGGCCGAGGAGACCGGCCGCGCGCTGGTCGCGGCGAGCTACATGGTGATCACCGGCGCGGGCCCCGGCGTGATGGAAGCGGCGAACAAGGGCGCGGGAATGGAAGGGGGCTTCGGCCTCGCGATTCGCCTCCCCTTCGAGCCCGAGCCCAACCGCCACGTTCGCGCCGATCGCCTCATCAACTTCAAATACTTCTTCACGCGGAAGCTCATCTTCGTCAAGGAGTCGGACGCGTTCATCCTCTTCCCCGGCGGCTTCGGCACCAACGACGAGGCCTTCGAGCTCCTGACGCTGCTGCAAACCGGAAAGGGCGATCCGCGGCCGGTCGTGCTGCTCGATGAGCCGAGCGGCACCTACTGGGCGTCGTGGATGCAGTTCGTGCGGCAGGAGCTGGTCGCGCGCGAGATGATCGACGAGGAGGATCTGAAGCTTCTGACCCTCGCGCGAAGCACCGAGGAGGCGCTGGCGGAGATCAATCGCTTCTACAGCGTCTATCA
>CAZZAH010000419.1:2394-4265 GCA_964652115.1 uncultured bacterium
GTGGCGCGCGGACGATAGCCGGCCGCCCGCATCAACGCGCCCCACTCCTTGCCGTGCGGACGAACGCGACGTCGATGAATCGCGAAGACCGCGGCGTGCGCCACCTCGTGGCAGACCACCTCGCGAAGGAGAGCGTCGTCTCCCACCGCGAGGCGCGGCTTCAGACGAATGAGCCCCCGCGATGGATTGCACCGACCGAGCGAGCGAAGGAGCCGTCCGCTGAAGCGGATGTCGAGCCGCTCTTCCAGCCCAGGCACTCCCCAGAGGCGCGTCCACTCGGCGACGTCGGCGCGATGCGCATCGGAGAGGTCGTTCCGCAGCATCCTCTTGGTATGACGGACGCCATAAGCGCGAAGCGCGGCGCGGCGGGTGAGCGGACCTCCGTCGGCGGCGGTGCGGCGAGCGCGGTCCGCGGAGCGACGGTCATGGCGCGAGACGCGCGACGGGGGCCTGGTCCTGGCCCGCGCGCGCGGTGCCGGCGCCTCCTCTACCGCGACGGAAAGCGCGTCGTCATCCGGCCGCCGGATGCCAAAGAAGAAGTCGATCACGAGCTGCACCATTTTCAACGGGCGCTTCCTCCTTGCGATCGAACGGCCGCGGATGGGCGCATGGCGCGCCGAGCATTCGGGAGGCCGACATCCTGTCCGCTCTCCCCGGGGCGCAGGCGATCGTATAACCGGATCAAGAGGTTAAAGTACCTGGGGCACGCCTCGGGGTCAATGCGGACGCCGACGTGATCGCCTACAATGCGGCCATGCAGCGGGTGCTTCCCCAGTGTTTGACCATCGCGGGATCGGATTCGGGCGGAGGCGCCGGAATCCAGGCCGACCTCAAAGCCTTTCACGCCAACGGGGTCTACGGCCTCTCGGTCTTGACCTCGATCACGGCCCAGAACACGGTCGAGGTCACCCGCGCCTTCGACCTCCCCTTGGACCTCGTCCGCGCGCAGCTCGACGCGGTCTTCTCCGACTTCGACCTCGCGGCGATGAAGACCGGCATGCTCTCCTCCGCCGCCCTGGTGCGCGAGGTGGCGGGCTACCTTCGCGACCTCAAGGCGCGACCCGCCCTGGTGGTCGATCCGGTGATGATCTCGAAGAGCGGCTTTCCTCTGCTCGCGCCCGACGCGGTGTCGGAGGTGAAGGAGCTCCTGATTCCGCTGGCCGTCGTGGTCACGCCGAATCGACATGAGGCGGAGCTCCTCTCCGGCATTTCGATCGAAGGCCGAGACGATCTCGTCCGCGCGGGACGGAAGATCCTGGAGCTCGGCCCGCGGGCGGTGCTGCTCAAGGGCGGGCACCTCGACGGCCCGGGCTTCACGCCGGGAGAAGCGCCCGACTTTCTCTTCCTCGGCGATGAGGTGCGCGAGTTTCGATCCGAGCGCTACGAGACGACGTCGACTCACGGCACCGGTTGCACCTACTCGGCGGCGATCGCCGCGCATCTCGGGCGCGGCTTGGAGCTCCCCGACGCGGTCGCGGCCGCGAAGAGGTACATCGCCGGCGCGATCCGACACGGGCTCGCGATCGGCCACGGGCATGGCCCGACGAACCACTTCTGGTTCCTGGACGACGTCGTCGCCATGCAGCGCGCGAAGGAGCGGGAATGATGCGGATGATCGGTCGCCTGCACGTCATCACCGATGCCATGTTGCAGCACTCGCACGGGCACATCGAGCTGGCAGAGCTCGCGTTGATCGGCGGCGCGACGGCTGTGCAGTACCGGCGGAAGGACGGCTCGGCTAGGTTGCTCATTCAAGAAGCGAGCGCGATCCGGGCGCTCTGCCGTCGCCACAAGGCCTCGTTCATCGTGAATGACCGCGCCGATGTCGCCCTCGCGGCCGATGCCGACGGCGTGCATCTGGGCGCGGACGA
>CAZZAH010000420.1:0-4260 GCA_964652115.1 uncultured bacterium
CGCTCTTCGCGTGTGGAGAGCGGGATGGCGCTCCGGTGGTCGACGTGCCGAGCTATCCGACCGCAGCGATCGACTCTTTGCGCGCCGATGGTCGCTATGGGGCCGCGCTCCATCTCGCTCGAGAACGCGAGGCGAAGCTGCGCCACGACCCGCGCGCACCGCGATGGATGCGCGGCGACAGCCGCCGGTTGACCCGCACCCTCGCACGAATCGCGGCATTCCCTGATTCGCTGCAGCAGGCCATGGCTCGGGCCGATCGAGGCGCGATCCGCGCTGACTCGCTCGATCACGCGGGCGAGCTCGACCTCGCGATTCGAGAGAGGGAGAAGGAGCTTCGAGCGCGCCGCCGTCTGCTCGGCGAACATCACCCGGAGGTGGCGACCACACTGCTCGCGTCCGCGCGCTTGCAGGTGCGGGCCTCGCACGCTTCGCTCGCTCGCGACCTGGACGAGGAGGCGCTCGCGATTCGAACGCGCGCGCTCGGGCGTCGACATCCCTTGGTGGCGGAATGCCTGCAAAGGCTCGCCTGGGACGCGAAGGGAGCGGGCCAGTACGACACGGCCATGCGCCTCTTTCGGCACGCGCGCCACCTCGAGCGCCGGTTGCTCGGCCCGCGATCTTCGAGCGAAATGGCAACGCTCGAGGGAATGGCCAACCTCTATCGCGTCGAACGGCGGCCCGACTCGGCTGCGGTGCTCTTCCGTCAGGTGCTCGAGTATCGCCTTCAACAAACGCCGGGCGACGATGCGGCGATCGGCGATGTCCTCTTCGATCTCGGGATGACGCTGACCCCGGACGGTCACTGGGTCGAAGCGATTCCCTTGCTGGAGGAGGCGGTCGAGCGGCATCGCGCGGCCGGCGCACGGACGAGCCTCGCACTCGGAAGAAGCCTCGGGGCCTACGGTACCGCGCTCCGTCATCTCGGGCGTTCGAGTGAGGCCGAACCGGTTCTCCGCGAGTCCGCGATGATCTTCGAGGAGCTTCGCGCCAATGCGCCGCCAGGGCCGCTTCGCGGCGGCTCCTTTTCACTGGTGAGCTATGCGCTGCTCGCCGCCGCGCAGCTCGAGTCGGGTCATGACGCGGACGCGTGGTGCTCGCTCGAACGCCCGTTGGGACGCGGATTGGTCGAGGCCTATCTCGCACGCGCCGCGATCGACACGACCGGTTGGTCGAAGGACGGGCTTGCGCGGGTGCAGGCGGCGATGGCGCCCGACGAAGCGCTCATCGGTTGGCTCACGGTGCGACCGGGCGCCGCGCAGGAGGAGTATCCCTTCTGGTGCTACTGCATCCGTCCCGAGGGGGCGGTCCATTGGGTCAGGGTCGATCGGCCCGAGGAGTCGACCCAGCCTTCGGACATCTCTTTGGACGAATCGCGGCGCGAGCTGATCCGCGCGGCGAATTGGCCGCTCCGCATGATCGACGCCGAAACCATCCGCGCGCTGGGTCGCGCCGCCTATGAAAGAAGGTTCGCGCCGCTCGAGGCGTTCATGCAGGGAGTGACGCACCTCACGGTTGTCTCGCCGGATTTGACGCACGGTTCACCGCTGGCCGCGTGGGTCGATGCGGAAGGCCGTTGGCTTGCCGATCGCTTCGCCATCGCTTACGTCCCCTCGAGTCTGCTCTATGCGAACTTGGCGGCAAGCGACCCGCTGCGCTCGCGCCCGGACGAGTGGCGCACCCTGCTCGTCGCCGGGCCGCGCGTCGATTCAAGAGAGGACGCGAAGGGGGCGGAGGAGCGCCTGGCGGCGGAAGCTCCCGAGCTTCAGGCGGTCAGCGATCACTTGCACGAACCGCCGGTGTTGCTCGATTCGACCTCGACCGCGCGGCAGCTTCGCAATCTCGCCTCGAACCGCGGACTGAGCGGATTTCAGCTGATCCACTTCGCCGCGCACTCGGCGGTGCGGGACGACCCGTACGGCAGTTGCGCCCTTCTCTTCGCCCCCGCCGATTCGGACATCGAGAGCAAAGCCGCGCCGGCGCCGCCCGTTCCCGATCGACTGACGATGGACGAGATCAGTCGAACTTGGCGACTCGACGCCGACTTGGTCACGCTCGCCGCCTGCCAGAGCGCGCTCGGTCGATTCCTCTCGAGCGACGGTTTCTTCGGGCTGCCGTACGTGCTCTTGAGCGCGGGTGCTCGGACCGTGCTCGCGAGCCTCTGGCCGGTCGACGACCGTGCGACGGGCCTGCTGCTCGGACGCTTCTACCGGAACATCCTGCTCGATGACTTTCACGCCGGTGATTCCTTGCTCGAGCGCGAAGCGGCGGCGCTCCGCGAGGCGAGCCTGTGGCTCCGAACCTGGCGCGACGCCGATGGCGGATTGCCGTACGAGCATCCGATCTACTGGGCCGGGTTCATTCTGATCGGCGGTGGCGCCGGCGATCGGAGCGCATCGCTTCCGGCGGTGACCGATCAGCGCAAGAGCACGACGGAGCTGGTCGATTCCTCCCGGCCGGCGCGAAGTCGAACGAGGTAGCGCCCCGCCGGAAGCGATCGGCCGCGCGAGTCGTCGCCGCTCCACTCCACGCTTTGCTCTCCCGCGCTTCCTGGGCCGTCCGCGAGGCGGCGCACCAGCCTGCCCGCCGCATCGAAGACGCTGAGCTCGACCTCGGCCGCGCGTGGGAGGAAGTAATCGATGCGCGCGCCCTGCCGTGCCGGATTGGGCCGGCTCACGAAGAGGGTCGGTCGTTCGATCAAGAGCTTAAGCTCGCCCGCGATACCGACGGGGCTCGATCCCACCGGCGTCTGCATTGCGCTCGCGATCTCCTGCGCCGTCAGCGCGCGGCTGTAGATCCTGAGGTCGTCGAGGCGACCGTTCATGAATTGCTGATAGGTGCCGTCGACGCCGAGGCGCAGCGTCTGGTGCCGCGCGGTCAGGCTGCTCGCGTCGGAGATGCTCAGCGCGAGCACGCCGTCGAGGTAGCCCTTCACCACCGCGCCGTCGTAGGTGAAAGCGACGAAGGTCCAGGTGCCGACCGCCGGGCTCATGCGATAGGGCCCGTGAAGCCCACCCGACGGATCGCCCCAGAAGAAGTCGACCGTCTTGTTGCCGCTGTTCGAGTACTCGACGCCGTACTGGTAGAAGGGGCTCGGCATCGACGAGCCGCTCCACGGCTTTCCCACCAGGACGTAATCGATGCCGCTCGAGGTCGAGTTGATGCGTGCCCAGAAGGCGATCGTGATTCCCGTTTCCGCGATGTCGAGCGAAGGGCTGTTCGGCGTTTCGACGTAGCCGCTGGTGCCGCTGAAGGCGATGGCGTTGCCGCTGTGCCCGGCTTGAAAAGTCGCGCCGTGCAGCGTTCCGGTGTTGTCGTTGCCCGACCGGTCGGCGGTGGTCGCTCCGCCCGGCTCATCGAAGGCGTAGGCGAGTGCGAGATGATCGCTCGGCGGTGGAGGCACGACGTTCGCGACCGTGACGGTCACGCTGTCGATTCCTCGATTCCCGGCCAGATCGCGCGCGATCGCCCGCACCACGTGCGAGCCGTTGGTCACGAGGTGGGTATCCCAGTCCGTGGTGTAGGGCGGCGCCATGTCCTCGCCGCCGAGGTTCACCCCGTCGACCTGGAAGCGCACGCCGATCACGCCGACGTTGTCGCTCGCGGTCGCGACAATCGGCACGGTGTCGCTCACCACCGCGCCGTCGGTCGGCGAGGTGAGTTCGACGACCGGCGGGACGCTCTCCGGCGGATTGCTCTCGAGCACCAGCACCCAGCCGCCGTCTCCGTCCGCGTTGAGGGCAGGCGGCGTGAAGTTGCGTGAGCCGGAGTTGGGCAGCGGCGAGCCCGCGACCGTCGTGTAGCTGCCCTCGCTCGGGTCGAACCATCGAGTGACCGCGGGGGCGCTCAAGCTGCTCATGGCGACGGTGAAGGTGCGGACGATCGGGGTGTAGATGACCACCAGCGAGTGGTCCCCGCTGCGCGCGGCGGTGAGGTAGTCGTTGTCCGCGACGTAGCCGGTGCCCGAGTAGGTGCCGTACCCCGAGGTCACGACCACATGACTCGTGTCGGGGACGAGCGTGTACCACGAGCGCGGCTCGAAGAAGCTCTTCATGATCGCGATCTGCGCCGAGCCCGGCGTGTCGAGGTGCTCCTCCCATCCGCCGACGAAGGGCCAAGTATAGCCGTTGCCGTAGAGCTGGCCGGCGGCGCCGCTGGTCATCGTCCAGTACTCCTGCTTCCGCAGGATCGGCGCCGTGGTCACGGGTCCCTGCAAGCTCTCGAACTCGTAGTTCGCCTCGACCATGAAGCTCGGCAGGAAGT
>CAZZAH010000421.1:0-3095 GCA_964652115.1 uncultured bacterium
GTCGCCTCGGTCTTGGGCGTGCCGGCCGGGCTCCAACTGGCCACTTGGGGTGGTTGGAGGATGCCCTTCTTCGCCGTCGCCTTCCTCGGGTTGACCGTTGCGGTCGGCGCGGCTCTGTCGCTGCCGCCGCTCAGGGCGCACCTCGAGCGCGCGCGCCTTCGCCTGGTCGCACAGCCGGGCCTGCGCGACGATCCCGCCACCGTCTTCCGCTCACTCCTCTCGCGCCGTGAGGTGAACTACTCGCTTCTGGCGATGGCGGTCGGCATGCTGAGCGGCTTCACGCTCATCCCGAACATCGCGGCCTACCTACAATTCAACGCCGGCTACCCGCGCGAGAAGCTGAGCCTGCTCTACCTGATGGGCGGGGTCGCGAGCTTTGCCGCCATGAAGGGTGCGGGCATCCTGACTGATCGCTGGAACGGCACCGTGATCAGCGTCTTCGGAACGGCTCTCTTCCTGCTGACGCTGACCTTCGCCTTCCTGACCGGGGCGCCGCTCTTGCCGGTCGGCGTCTGCTTCGTCGCCTTCATGCTCTCGATGACCATGCGCGGCATCCCGCTCTCGACCGTCACCTCGCGCGTGCCGCGTGAGCACGAGCGGGCGCGGTTCATGTCGCTGCAGTCCTCGGTGCAGCACTTCTCGGCGGCGATCGGCGCGTTTCTCTCGGCCAGGATCCTGCGGGAGGGACCGGACCATCGGCTCTCGGGCATCCCGCTGCTCACCGGTTTGAGCATGGCGCTCGCCGCGTGCTTGCCGCTCTTCCTGTGGAGGGTCGAGCAAGGGGTGCGCGATCGGGATCGCGAGCCTCGGACCGCCGTCGCGCTCGGAGGCGGCGGGTCGGCGGGCATCCGGCCGATGCCGGCGGCGAGGGAGTAGAAAGTCTGATTGCACCGATCGCACTTGTGTACACTGCCCGGTCTGCACTCCACCACGCATGTCGAGCGAGGATCGGGCCGCACGTCTAGCGGAGGGAGCGACGATGGGTCGTCGCCCCGGACGCGGACTCACTTGCCGGGCGGTTTTTCAAGGAGGCTGGGTTTTCGCATGGACTCGGTTGGACCAAAGACGCGCCTTGCCGCGTCGAAATCCCGCGGGATGAGGACCGTTGGTCTGCTCGCGGGCTTGGCGGTCATAGCTTTCGTGTCACGCTTGGCGATCGCGCAGGAAACGCCTTCCACCGCGCAGATGCCGACGCCGAGTTGGGAGACGAGCCCGGACAGCATGCTCGCGGCGGCCCTCCGCACGATCGAGGGCGCGCCGATCTCGCTCGATGAGGCGATGAACCAGGCGCTCGCGGGCGCGACCTCGGCCAAGGAAGCGGAGGCTCGCCTGGCCGATGCTCGCGGCGCGTTGATGCACGAGCGCGGCGCATTCGACCCGGAGCTCTTCGCCAATTGGACCCGCACGAGCGACGATCAACTCGGCTCGTCCGTCTTTTCCGGGGCCGACACGCTCAAGACCGATCAGACCACAGCCAATGGCGGCGTGCGCATGCGGCTTCCGTTCGGCACCGAAGTTTCGGCCGGCGTGGAGGTAACGAAGCTCGAGTCCAACTCGGAGCTCGCCGCGCTGATGCCGGAATACGACGCCAACGGCGTGCTTCGCGTGAGGCAGCCGCTGCTCAAGGGCTTCGGCCCCGCGGCCGGCGGTGAGCTGAGCGCGACGAAGCAGGAGTATTCCGGCGCCCGCGAGTCCTACCGCGATGCCATCGCGGCCTTGAAGACCGAGGTCGAGACCACCTACTGGGACCTGAGCGCTTCGGAGCAGGACCTCGGCGTTCGGATCGCGATCCGAAGCATGGCGGAGGCGTTGCTCCAGGTGGCGAAGCTCCGGAACGCGGCCGGCCTCGTCGGCCCGAACCAGATCGCGAACGCGCGCGTCTTTCTGGCGGAGCAGGTGCAGGCGGTGATCGACGGCGAGGAGCGGCTGGACGCGGTCTCCGATCGCCTCGCGACCCTGATGGGCACGCGAGCGAACGGCGCGCCTCGCTACCGCGCATCGACCGATCCGCCGGCGAGCTTCGCCACTCCTTCCGAGGAGGAGGCCCTCGCCCTCGCGATGGAGGCGAGCCCGGAGCTCAAGGCGAGCGAGCTCAATCTCCGCGCGGCCGAGGCGCGTGCACGTGCCGCGAAGTGGGACGCGCTTCCCACGCTCGACTTAGAAGGGTCGCTCGGAGGCAACGGACTCTCCGGCCGCCCACGCGACATCGTCTTTGGAGGCGACACGCTGCGTACCTCCGTCGATGGGGATCGCGGTGAGGCAATCTCGCAGGCCCTCGGCCGCGACTTTCCGACCTGGAGCGTCGGCCTCACGCTTTCGCTGCCGATCGGCCTTCGCGCCGATCGCGGCGACCGGATGCGCGCCGAGGCGACGCGTCGCCTGGCCGAGCAGTCGTACATCGCGACACGTCGTTCGCTCGAGGAGCGGGTCCGTGCCGCATGTCGCGAGCTCGAGCACGGCGCGGCGCGCCTCGAAGCCGCGCGCGAGGGGATCGATGCCTCGCTCGAGCAGGTCCGCATCGGCCGCATCGAGTATCGAAATGGACGCACCACCGCCTTCGAGCTGGTGCGCCTTGGCGCGGACCTGGCTAGCGCGCAGCAGCGCTACTCGACCGCGCTCGTCCGTACCGCAAGCGCCGCGGCCGAGCTTCGGCGCCTCACCGGTGAAGCCGCGCCGCTTCTCCGCTGATTTGGCGCAGACATAAGGAACGAAGGAGAACTCATGTCTCTCGTCTATCGCAACGCGGCCGCATCGCTCCGCCGCGCCACGCCACGGTTGGTTCTGTTCGGAGCGCTGCTCGGCGCGGTCATCGGCGCGAGCTGCGGCAAGAAGCCGGAAGGCGGCGCGGGCGGCGGCCCTGGTGGCGGCGGCTTCGAGATGCCCCCGATGCCGGTCGAGGTCGTGATCGTGAACCCGCGGCCGGTGATCGAGCGCTTCGAGGCGGTCGGCACGATCGACGCGGGCGAAGCGATCGACGTCGTGTCCGAGATCGACGGCCTGGTGAAGCGCCTGCCGTTCACTGAAGGTGGCCCGGTCCGCCAGGGCGAGCTTCTCGCGCAGATCGACGACGTCGAGCTCTCGGCCGAGGTCTCGCG
>CAZZAH010000421.1:3195-4253 GCA_964652115.1 uncultured bacterium
AGCGAGATGTCGATCCGCCGTCCCGTCCTCGCGACGGTGATGAGTCTGACGGTGCTCCTCTTCGGCATCCTCGGCTTTTCGCGCCTGCCGGTCCGCGAGTATCCCGACATCGATCCGCCGATCGTCTCCATCACCACCTTCTATCGCGGCGCGAGCCCGAGCGTGGTCGAGACCGAGATCACCGACGTGCTCGAGGAGGAGCTCGCGACCCTCGAAGGGGTGAAGACGATCTCGAGCTCCAGCCAGGAGCAGGGCTCCGTCATCACGATCGAGTTCGAGCTCAACCGCGACATCGAGCAGGCGACGAACGACGTGCGTGACAAGGTCTCGCGCGTGCGCGGAACGCTTCCCGACGAGTCCGACGACCCGGTGGTCGAAAAGGTCGACGTCAACGCTCAGCCGATCTTCTGGATCGCGCTCTCGAGCGATCGTCACTCGGGGCTAGAGCTCTCCGAGATGGCTGAGCTGGTGATGAAGGAGCGCTTGCAGCGGCTCCCCGGCGTCGCCGGCGTCTTCATCGGAGGGCAGCGCCGTTACGCGATGCGCGTCTGGCTCGATCCGATGCGGATGGCGGCCCACGGCCTGACCACGCAGGACATCGAGGCGGCGCTACGGCGGGAGAACGCCGAGATCCCCGCCGGCCGTGTCGAGGGAGATCAGCGCGAGTTCGCGGTCCGCACGAGAGGCGAGCTCTCGACGCCGGAGGAATTCTCCGACGTGATCGTCGCGCGCGAAGGGGACAACCTGGTTCGCCTGCGCGACGTGGCCGACGTCAAGGTCGGCGCGGAGGACGAACGAAGCGCGGTCCGCTACAACGGCCAGCAATGCGTCGGCCTCGGCATCATCAAGCAGTCCGAGGGCAACACCATCGACGTGGCGAAGCAGGTTCGCGGCGCGATCCCCGGCCTGCAGAAGGAGCTGCCCGAGGGGATGCGCCTCGACATCGCCTACGACTCCTCGAGCTTCATCAGCGATTCGATCGAGGAGGTGACGCACACCCTTCTGATCGCGATCGGGCTCGTCTTCCTCGTGATCCTCGTCTTCCTGAAGAGCTTCCG
>CAZZAH010000422.1:0-2452 GCA_964652115.1 uncultured bacterium
CGCGACCGGCATCCTGACCTCCAACGTCGTGGTACCGATCGGGACGATCATGGGCGAGCGGCTGGCCTACCTCCCCTCGGTCGGCGCGCTCTTCTGCATCGCGGAGCTCGCGACCCGCGTTCCTTGGCTGGCGACGCGGCGAGAGAGTGGCGCGACGCGGTTCGGCCGAGCGGGCCTGGTCCTCGGAAGCATCGCGCTTCTCGCGCTGGCCGCGCGGAGTTGGGTTCGCACGACGGACTGGAAGGACGACCTCAGCCTCTTCACCTCGACCACACGCGCGGTGCCGCGTTCGGGCAAGGCTCACAGCAACCTCGCGGTCACGCTCATCCGCCTCGAACGGAGTGAGGAGGCACTCCGCGCCGCCGAAACCGCGCTCCGCCTCGCGCCCGGCTACACCCCGGCGGAAGGAGCGCTCGGCAGCGCGCTCTTCCGTCTGAATCGCGTGGAGGAAGCGGTACCCCATCTGCGTCGCGCGGCCTATGCGCAGCCGATCGGAAGGAAGAACCTCGAGGAGGCGCTCGAGCTCGGCAACGCGTACGTTAGCCTCAGGCGCGGCGCGGAAGCCGATAGCGCCTTCTCGCTCGCCGCGCGGGTCGGAGGCGAGGATGTGCGCTGGCGGATCGGGCATGCTTCGGCGCTCGCGGTCGCGCAGCGCTGGCCGGAGTCGGCGCGCGCGTGGGGCGTGGCGGTTCGTCTCTCGCCCAAAGAGACCGCGGTTCGGAGGCAGTGGGCCTTCGCCCTCTGGCAGAGCGGCGCGGTCGACAGCGCGGAGGTGATCTACGTCGATCTCGCGCGCGAGGCGCCGAGTGACCCCGACGTGCTGAACGACGCGGCGTGGTTTCTCGGCCGCACCTCGCGCCGTCCCGGCGAAGCGCTCAGTCTCGCGCGGCGCGCCTTCGCGGCACGACCGGACGGCAACGATGCCGACACCTTGCTTCGCGCGCTCCTCGCCTCCCGCGGAGAGACGGCGGCGCGGGCATGGATCGACTCGCTCGAAATCGCGGGCGTCGCGCAAACGATCATCGATGAACTGAAGGCCACGGCGGAGGCACACGCCCGATCGGGCGAGGGGGACGAGGGGGATGAGTAGAGCGGACGTGTCGGCGAAGAAGACGGGCGCCCCGCGCGCCAAGATGATGTGGCTTCCCTGCGCGATCCTCTTCGCGCTGACCTTCGCGCTGCGCCTGTGGATCGCGCACGGCGTGGCTCAGAGCCCGCTCCTCGTGCGGCCGGCCTTGAGCGACGGCGCCTACCTCGCCGACGCGCAGCAGATCGAAGCGAGCGGAGGGTTCGGCGATGATCTGCCTTCGGGGTCGCCGCTCTACGGCTTGTGGTTGAGCGCGCTGCCGGGCAAGGTCAAGGATCTCCCCTCGACCATTCCATGGACGCAGGCATTGGTCGACGGGCTCACCGCGGCAATACTCTTCGCGTGGATCGCGCGACGGTTCGGAGCGCGCGCGGGAATCGCCGCCGGTGCTCTCTTCGCGCTCGATCCGCTGGGCGGCGTCTTCGCGGCGCGATTGATCCCGGTTTCGCTCGGGCAACTCGTCTTGGTGACGACTCTCGCTCTGGCCGATCGGCTCGACGATGGCGAGAGCCTGGGGCTCCGCGCGGCGCAAGGGATCGCGCTCGGGCTCGGCACGCTGCTGCTCCCTCTCCCCTTCCTCGCGCTGCTCGTGCTGTTCATCGCGCGGCTGTGGCGAGGTCGTTCGGCAAGCCGCAACGGCGCGGCGCTCCTCCTGCTCGCACCGGTCGTTCTGCTGGTCGGGATCTTCGTCCTTCGGAATGCCATCGCGCCCGACGGCGCCGCCGCGCTCGATTGGACCGGCGGCATCGGCTTCTATCGCGCGTGGGACCCCGAGACCGGCGGCACCATGCGCACTCTCACGCCCCCTTCCTGGCAGGAGGCGAGCGGCGCACGCGCGTTCGCGTGGGAGTCGATGCAGCGCGAGGGGACCAACGCCGACGCGATGCGCTTCTACTGGGTGCGCGGCTTTCAGCGTCTGCTCGAGAACCCGATCGGAACCGCCGGCGTGCTTCTCTCCAAGACCGCGGCCACCCTCGGCGCGGCGCCGGTGCCGGATCAGCTCTCGCCTGGGTTCCTGCTCTCGCGAGGAGTGCCGATGGCGGCGGTTGGGCGGTTCTCCTTCGCGCTCCTGCTGGCACTCGGGCTCGCCGGGTTCTTCGCGCTTCGCCGCGAGCGGCCCGCGCGGATGGCGGCGCTCGGATGCCTTGCCGTCGGCATCGCCTGCCTCTTGGGTCCGACCTCGGCGGCGGCGAGGCAACCGGCGGCGGCGCTCCTCGCGGGCCTCGCGGGCGCGTGGCTCCTCGGCCCCAAGCGGGACGCCTCGGTCATGCGCATCGGCGCGATCGCGGGCGCGGTCGTTCTCGTCAGCTCGATCGCCCTCGGCGCGCTCGCGCCCGCATCCGCGCTCCAGAATCCATCCGAGGA
>CAZZAH010000422.1:2552-4251 GCA_964652115.1 uncultured bacterium
AAGGTGGTCAACCTTCGTCCCGGAAACCCCCTCTATCTGAACGAGCTCGGACAGCTCCTGGTGGTGTTGGGGCGGATCAGCGACGCGAAGCAGTTCTTCGTGCAGGCGCTGCGGCTCAAGCCGGACTATCAGGTCGCGCGCACGAACCTCGAAGCGATCGAGGCCTACGAACAGAACCTCGAATCATCGCTCTATCCGCCGGAGATGCGGCTCTCGCCCGATGATCCGGTCGGCCAGGCGACGCCCGACATCGTGATCGCGATGGAGCGGCAAGACTGGGCGCGCGCCGACAGCCTGCTCGATTGGGCGGAGAGGGCGCGCCCCGACCTCGTGATCCCCCACTGGCTCCGCGCCGGCTACTACGGACGACGCGGCGAGACCGCGGCGGCGATCGGGGAGCTCGAGACCTGTCTTCGTCTAGCCCCGGCGCGTCCGACCGTGGTGCAGCTCCTGGCTAGCTTGTATGTGCAGACCGGGAACCGCGCCGCGGCGGAGCGATTGGTGGCCGCGAGTCTGATCGAGGCGAAGGATGATCCCGTTCGCGTCCAGGCGCTCGAAGCGATCCGACAAGGCTTGAACGCCCCCGCGCCTTCGGGGAAGTGAAGCGGAGCTCGTTCAACCCGCCATGTAGGGCAAGTTGCCGAGTCGCTGCTGGTCCTCGGGCGAGAGATCGCGATGCTCTTCGTCGAGGAAGCCCTTTCGATTCTCCTTCGTCTTCTTGAGGAAGCTCGGCGTGAAGAGCTGCTCCATCACCTTCCCCTCTGCGTCCTCGGGGATCGGTCGATGGAGGAGGTAGAGGCAGGTCGGCACCACATCGAGAAGGCTGTAGGTCTGCGACGATTTCCCCGGCGTGACCGCCGGGCCGGCCATCATGTAGATACCGTTCATGCGGTGCCAGCCGGAGAGGGTCGAGGAGACGTCGCCGTACGGCGGAAGCTTGTAGCCTAGGTCGTGGTCGCCGAGCGTGATGAACCAGCCGTACGAAGGGAGCAGGGTGAGGTAAGGCCCTTTCTCCTGCTCTCGCCCGACGAAGACCACACTGTCGGGGTAAGCGTGCTCGATCGGATGCTCACGCGTGGCGGGATCGACTGCGCGTAACGTCGTCTCCGCGATCTTGTCGCGTAGCGCGCGTCGCGCGGGCGGCGCGAGGAAACCGGTGCCGGGATCCGCGCCGGCGCGCCGCACATAGAGGCGCGCCGCGTCGGAACGATCGAGCGAGAAGACCTGTTCCGCCTCCTCGGTTGTACAACCGCACTCATCGCTCCGAAGAAAATTCCCCATGCGGATCTCGTGACGCATCGGGCCGAACCCGTGATCCGAGAGCACGAGCACGAAGCTGTCCTGCGGCACGAGCTTCAGGAACTCGCCCAGGATCCGGTCTTGCTCCACCCACAGCTTCTTGATCGAACCGGCGAAGAGCGCGGCGCGATCGGCCTTGTAGTTCGGGTTCGCCGGATCGTCGAATTTCCAGAACATGTGCTGTACGCGATCGGTCTCGGTGAAGACCACCCAGAAGAAGTCGTACTTCCCCTCGCTGTACAGGCGGCGCACGAGCTCCCATCGATGTTGGAGCGTGCGCATGAGCCCGTCGAAGACCTGCTGCTCGCCGCCTTCCGGGATGTTCATCTCCATCTTATCGAGGTAATCGCGGTACCCCTCGGACTCGAGCTGCGTCTGAAACTCGCGCGGATAGGCAAAG
>CAZZAH010000423.1:0-4243 GCA_964652115.1 uncultured bacterium
GCCGCGCCGGATCCCTTCCCGGAGCGTGCCCTCCTCCTTGGCCCGCACGACCTCCATGGCCTCTTCCGGAAGCCGCGTCCAGGTCGGCAATGGGCGCTTGACCGAAGTATGACCGAGGTGATACTCGAAGCATGAAAATCGCAATCTCCATCCCTGACAAGATGTTCGAAGCGGCCGAACGCACGGCACGGCGCTTGGGGATCAGTCGTAGCCAGTTGTTCCAGCAGGCCGTCGCGAGGTTCATCGAGGAACAGCGCAAGCTCGGAGTGACGGAAGCGCTCGACGAAATCTACGGCGATCCGGCATCGGCGAATCGGCTGGATCCGCTCTTGAGCCAGATGCAGTGGGCCTCGCTGGCGCGAGAAGACTGGTGACGAAGCGAGGCGAGATCTGGTGGACGTCTCTTCCGATTCCGGAAGGGGCGGAGCCGGGCTACCGACGCCCGGTCGTGATCGTCCAGGCAGATTCGTTCAATCGGAGTCGGATTCGGACGGTCGTCGTCGCCGCCATCACGTCGAACACCCGGCTCGCCGGCGCACCAGGAAACGTTCTCCTCACGAGGCGAGAGTGTCGTCTCTCCAAAGAGTCGGTAGTGAATGTCTCGCAGCTGCTCACGCTGGACCGGTCATTTCTAGTCGAGCGGGTGGGGCGCGTCTCCGCCGCCTCGCTCTCGGCCATTGATGAAGGACTGCGCTTGGTGCTCGCTCTCTAACGATCGGGAGGAAGCTGTGGCAGTGAAGAAGGATGACGGCATGCCGACACCGGAGGAACAGCTCCAGTCTTTCAACGACAGGTTTGATCCGGAGCATCAGAAGTTCATCAAGTCGATCCGGGCGTCATTGCGGAAGCGATTCCCGACCGCGAACGAGATCGCGTACGACTACTCCACGTTCTTCGTCATCTCCTACTCGCCAACGGACCACGGGATCGATGGCATCGTGTCGATCGCCGCGCGCGCTGACGTCGTGGAGCTGTACTTCAACCATGGGCCGCAGCTGCCCGACCCGAAGAAGCTCCTCAAGGGGTCGGGGAAGCAGACTCGCTTCATCCGGCTGGAGTCGGTGAAGCAGCTGGCGAGTCCGGATGTAGCGGCGTTCATCGCCGGAGCGATCGCTCTTTCCGGCGTTCCTCTGCCCTCCCAGAGCAAGGGCGCCCTCATCATCAGGACGAACAAGACGGGTGCAGTGAAGAAGCAGCCGACGAAGACGACGAGGGCCGCGAAACTGACGAAGGTGACGAAGAAGGCGCGATGAACATCGGCGACTTTGCGCTGGGATTGGTTGGCAACTTCGTAGCTGCAGCCGCCGGCTACTACTACGCCAAGTCAACCCTGCGGCGCCAGGACAGAGCGCAATGGACGAACCACGAATTCCCCGACACGTTAAATGTGTCCTTGAACTTGGTCGGTCCTCTTCGGGATGGGCGTCGCAGCCTTCACATTCGAACGATCATCGAGAAACCGATCGATCGCCTCTTTCCATCGACCGCCGTGCAGAACTACATTCGCCAATCTGCCTGCGCCACGACCGCGCAGTCGCCCGTGCTTCACTTTCGCAAAGATCAGTGGCATCTGAACAACGAGATCGTGAACCTGATCTCCAAATCGCTGGCCAGCGGTTACGTCGCTCAGGCATTGGGCATGCCCGTCGTCACGAAACGATTTGTCTTTGGATTGGTCTACGAGAGAACGGACACGCTTCGAATCCGGAGGCTGCGTTGCATGCTGATCGAGGAGCAGCTACTCACTCACGAGGTTCTCGATCAAATCAGTGGTGGCAGCGCCTTCGAACAAGCTCACCATGAAGCGAGGGTAGAGACGTTGCGTTCGATCCTCGCTGCGCGCGATCTATCCCAGGATGAGAGTGCGGTGGGCACGATCTTCTTGACGAGTGCAGCAGCGCTCCCAGCGGATCAGGATGGGTTGCACGCCGGACTTCTCGGCGGTCTCCCCCAGTAAGCACGATGTCCGTCCCCCGCGCCGACTACTACGCGGAGGCCGGCCGCGACGTGCCCCCGGGCCGGGAGGAGCAAGCCTGGCGCGCGTGGCAGGGGACCGTCCGCAATGCCGTCGCGTATGCGGAGAGCCTGCCTTCCGTGGCCGGGCGGCCCGTCGCGTTGGTCGGACACTCGCGCGGGGCTTTCCTCGCCGTGTCCGTCGCCGGCTCCGTACCCTGCGTGCGCGCCGTCGTCGACTTCTATGGCGGAGGCAGCAACGACGACCCGCCCGAGGATCAGATCGCGCACTTCCCACCGGTTCTGATCCTGCATGGAGAGGCAGACCGCGAGGTTTCGGTCGAACTTGCACATCGCCTATATGACCGCATCCGCGCGCACGGCGGCGAGGTCGAGATGCATCTCTATCCGGGCGTGGGGCATGTGTTCAATGGGCCGTGGGCGCGGACCTATTCACCGGCGGACGCTGCGGATGCGTGGCGGCGGTCGGTGCGATTTCTGCGGGAACGACTATCGGGCGATGTTCCGATTCCGCGCGTCCAGGCGAATTAGCCCTCGTCCACCAGCCCTCCCGCTCCTTCCGCCGAAGGCGAGACGCAACCCTCGTCGCGCCTGCCGCGATAACCAGGCAACGCAGTCGCACACGGCACACTAAGGGAGGGTAAGGACGATGACACGCATTGATGGCCCCACAAACGCAGCGACGCAGGCGCTGCAGTCGGCACTGGTGGAGAGCTTGATCCAGGATCTGACGACCGGCACGGCGCCCAGCACGAGCGCCACGTTGCGCGCGGCCCTCGGCGGTCTCGACGCGATCGACCTGAGTGCGACTCAGGCGAGCACGCCGGTTCAGGCTCCGCCTCGGAAGAAGCGGAAGAAGGGCGGCCTGTTCAGGAAGATCAAGAAGGGCTTCTCAAAGGCCTTCTCCGCCATCGGCAAGGGCATCAAGGCGATCACCAACCCCATCAGCTCGATCCTCGGAAAGGTCGCGAACACGGTGACGAGCCTGACGCGCGGCGTCCTCGGCGGGGTAATCGGTAGTCTGAGCAGCCTTCCGGGCTTCGGCTCCGTAATTCAGAATCTCTTCGCGAAGCTGTTCTGAGGAGCGGCGCGGCGATCACGCTTCGCCGCGCGCAGCGCCTCTGATCTTCTTCATGCGCCGCTCGAGCAACGCCTTCTCCGCATTCGTGGGCGCGGCCGCGAGAGCTCGCCTCGTGTGAGCGAGTGCCTGATCGTGATTCCCAACCCTCCGGTGAAGCTCCCCCACCGTGGCCGCCCAGAGGTAGTAGTCAAGCAACCAGCGCGGCGCCTCGAACGCGTCGAGCTCCGCGAGCGCTTCACTCGCGCCCTTCCACTCGGCCAGCGCAATCGCGCGATTCAAGACGTTGAGCGGCGAAGGAGCGACCCGCTCGAGCAGTTCGTAGAGCCGAACGATCTCCTCCCAGTCGGTTTCCGGGTAAGAGGGCGCGAGGCAGTGCTCCGCCGCAATGCCCGCCTCCGCGTGATAGCGCGAGACCACCTCGCCGCGAGCGGATCGCGAGAGATGATCCAGTCCACGACGGATGAGCTCGGGACCCCAGAGCGCACGGTCCTGCTCTTCGAGCAACAGGAGTTCTCCGCACGCGTCGACACGGGAATCGAGCCGCGCGGTGTGAAAGCATATCAGCGCGAGGAGGGCATCCGTCTCCGGGACGGCGCCGGCGGCGTCCTCCTTCAGCAGGAGCGCCAGTCGAAGCGCCTCATCGCACAGCTCGCGACGGATCACGCGGTCCGGTTGCGCCGAGCTGTAGCCTTCGTTGAAGAGCAGATAGAGCATGTGAAGGACGCCGTGCACGCGCGCCGGGTCGGTGTGCCGCAGCTCCGCGTCCTCGCGTAGCCTCGCGCGCGCCCGCTGCAGACGCTTGTGCACCGCGTCGACACTCTGGAACAGGCGAAGCGCGATCTCCTCGGTGCTGAAACCGCAGCGCGTCTTCAGAGCGAGTACGAGCTGCGACTCCGGAGGAATCGCGGGATCGGCGCACACGAAGAGCAGGCGGAGCATGTCGTCCTGCACCTCCTGCTCTGCGCATTCCGTGTGGACGGCAGTGCGGTAGCGCTCGTCGCGCTTCTCCCGCCGGAGCTCGTCCAGCACGTGGTTGTGCGCGACGCGATAGAGCCACGCCTCCGGGTTGTCCGGCAGGCTCAGCGACCAGGACCGCGCGGCGTGAAACAGCGCGGTCTGTGCCGCGTCCTCGCAGAGCTCCATCAACCGGAACACCAGGCGGTGCGGCACGTAGGCGCCGAACCATTT
>CAZZAH010000424.1:0-2401 GCA_964652115.1 uncultured bacterium
TTGGTGACGGATATGATCCGGCCGTGTTCGATCCGAAGAAGGTTCGCTTCGACAGCCCGAGGACGCGTTGGCGAATCGCCTTCGAGGATCAAGACGAGTCCGACGGAGAGTCTGGCTAATCTGGCCTGCGCCCTCCCGGCCCGCCGGTTACGCACGGCGTTAGCCGGCGGAACTCCGCTCACAACTATCGGGGAAGGAAGGCGCAAGTATGCGGATTCTCGAACATCTGTTTCTCGACGGCGAGTTTGGCGAGAGAGCGCGCCTGTTGTCAGGGCTGACGCTCGAGCAAGTGACTCTCCTGCCAGAGGGAGCGTCGCACTCCATCTACGACGAGCTTTGGCACCTTGTGGGCTACCAGCAGAGCATCATCGCGCCGGGGAGCGTTTCGCCTGACGACCGATACCCGACCGCGGCGCCGGAACACGAGGACGAATGGCATCGGTTGGTTCAGCTGTTCCTGACCGGGGCTCGCACCGCGGCAGACCTGGAAGACGCGCCGGCCCGCCTGGCTGCCGAGGTCGAGCCAGGCGTGACCTTGGCTGACGAGTTGAACTGCGTGGCGGTGCACAACGCGTATCACTTCGGCAAGATCGTCGCCCTGCGCCAACGAATCGGCGCGTGGCCGCCGACTGCGTCGGATGTATCGTGAACCCGCGCACGGTGTCTCGCACCGCCCAATAGAAGTTGGGGCGACGGCACAGGAGGCCATCCGATGGAGGCTTTGGATCGAGTGGACGTTTCTGGTGACGACACCTCCTGCGGTGAGGATGTCGTAGCTGACCATCGGTCGCCTTCTCCGCCAGCCAGCGACAAGGCCCGGCGTAGGGCGCGACGTCGTGCAAGCTGGGCCGTCGCGCTGCGTCGCTGGGAAGACGACTGTCGGCGTAGTGCGAGAGTCAGGCGGCTCGGTTTCGATACCGGGGGACCGACGGCGCCGCACGAGTTCTTCAAGAAGTCACTGGGTTGCGGTTGCCGGAAACGGCGCTCCGGGCAGTGCAAGTACGGCGGGGGATGTCACGGTGGGCGTCGTATATCGGTTGACGCCCGCATAGTCTCTTCTCGCTTAGTCAGAGATGTTGTCACCGGGCGGATCGACCCGGAAGAGGTCCCTCGTCCGCTCAGGTTCTACGGGCTCTACGGTTTGGCTACCACGCGGTCCCGTGCCTACCTGGGATGCGGGCGAGATAACCGAGCGCGGGTCCTGACCTACGTCGGCCGCGAGTTAGCCGGAGCGGTTATCCGCAGCGGAGGTAAGGCGTGACGTCGAACCGAATCGGGTCACCGGAGAAGCAGGCGATCGCGCGTAACTGGGGGCGCCCAGGTCCACCTGCGAAGCAGACGACGAATTCGGTACTGCGGCGGCGAGCGGCGTCAGACATCCGAGACTGGGACCGCCCGGATCCACCGGCGGCGGCTCCAGCGAAGAAGCACAGCAAGCCCGCGACGGTAAAGCGCTCCGGGCTGCGTCCCCTTTGCCTGACGCGCATCGGGCGGATCTCCAGTGGCGGGCGTCATAAGTACCACTGCGATTCGTGTCAGGCTCAGGTGGTTCGATTGTACACGTGTCCTCACTGCCGGGCAGAGGAAGTCTGGCACGGGCGATTGGGGACGATATGCAAGAACTGCGCGGAGGTGCTTCCTTGGCCGCGTGCCCAATAGACGTAGGCGCTTACCTCGTGGGATACCAGCAGAGCATCATCGAGCCGGGGGGCGCTCCGCCCGGCGACCTGTACCCGACCGTGGCGCCGGAACACGAGGACCAATGGCACCAGCTGGTGCAGGTGTTCCTGACCGGTGCTCGCGCTGCGGCAGACTTAGGACAGGCGCCGGCGCGACTGGCCGCGGAGGTCGCACCAGGTGTGACCTTGGCCGATGAGTTGAACAGCGTGGCCGTGCATAACGCGTATCACTTCGGCAAAATCGTCGCCCTGCGCCAGCGGATCGGCGCGTGGCCGCCCAGAGTATAATTTACGAGCGCTCTCACAACCGGCTGAACCCGCCGGTCGGCGTAAAGCGCGCTCAGCCGGGCGGAGGTCCTGATCTGCGGGCCGCGGGTTAGCCGGACCGTTAGCTACACAAGCCGAGGATCAGAACGTGAACACGAAGGGTCTTGCACATCAGTTCAAGGTGACGCTCCAGGGGATCGAACCCGAGGTCTGGCGCCGAATCGTGGTTCCGGCAAGCTATAGCTTCTGGGACTTGCACGTCGCCATCCAGGACTCGATGGGCTGGCTCGACTGCCACCTTCACGCGTTCAGACTGCGGAATCCGGAATCCGGCGAAGTGCAGCAAGTCGGGATTCCCGATGATGACGCTTTCGAAGACGATGAGCCGTTCCTTCCCGGCTGGGAAGTCCCGATCGCCGACTACTTCAGGGAGCCTGGTACGCGGGTCGAGTACG
>CAZZAH010000424.1:2411-4237 GCA_964652115.1 uncultured bacterium
GATGGGAGCACGAAGTCGTTCTGGAGGGGATCACGGTTCGTGTCCCGAGAGCGAAGTACCCGCGTTGCGTTGACGGGGCCGGCGCGTGTCCACCGGAGGACTGTGGGGGAATTCCGGGATACGAGCAGATGCTGAGGGTGCTTCGTGATCCAACTCATGAGGAGCACGAGAGCACCGTGCAGTGGGTTGGTGACGGATATGATCCGGCCGTGTTCGATCCGAAGAAGGTTCGCTTCGACAGTCCGAGGAAGCGTTGGCGAATTGCCTTCGAGGATCAAGACGAGTCCGACGGAAAGTCTCGCTAGTCTGGCCGTGGCGCTGCCGGTCCACCGCGTCACGGGTCTGCCGGCGCACGTCCCGCCCCACAGCGTTCCGCAGCCGACGGACGGCGTTGTGCGACCACAGCGATTGATGCAGGAATAGAAACTGATGCTCGTTGGCGATGAGCCCTTTCATGACGGAGGTTCGCCTCTCCCCTTCACGGTCAGTGACTTCTGGCGATGGGGAGTTGCGAACCTTACAGGAAACGCACAAATGCTCTGGGTACGTGCAGTCCTGGACGCAGCAGGCGCCATCCCGGCCGTCCTTCGACATCGCGTCGAAACGCGGCTGGGACGCGGCGACGAACACCTTCGCGGCGGCACCCGGAAGGCCGGCGCAGGTGTACGTCTTCGCGTTGCACCACCACAGGGAGCTCGCGACGGCGGACCTGCGGGACGTCAGTCAGTGGTCGTTCTACGTGCTCCCGACCGCGGTCCTTAACCAGCGGTTACCTACCGGAAGGAGCCTGAGCCTCGGGCAGCTGGAGAAGCTGAGTTCGCGCGTAGGCTTCGGTGACCTCGCAGGCGCGGTCGGTGATGCCGTGAAAGGGCCTGATAGCGCCGCATAACTTTGGGTTGGACGTGCCAAATGGCAGATCTCGCGGAAGGCGGCAACGCAACCTCGGTCATTCGCCAGCTGCAGCTCAACCCAGACGTTCGACCGGTTGGCGCCGGGGGACCGGCCGCGCATGTCCTCCCTCAGCCCAGGGGTACAGGTTCCGAAGGGCTGCTTGACTCGGTGCACACCTGTGCATACGGTACGAGCCATGAAGTATGAGTGGGATCCGACCAAGGCCGCACTCAACCTCAGGAAACACAGGTTCGATTTCGCCGACGCTGTCACGGTCTCCGCGGATCGCGAGCAATACGAGGTATAGATCGTGAAAGCTGAGTACGATTTCCGCGCGGGACGTAGGAGTGCGGTTGATCCACCGCCGCGGGGGAAGACCCGCATCACAATTCGGATCGACCGGGATGTTCTCGACTGGTTCCGCGCCGCCGTGCACGCGGCCGGCGGAGGAAGCTACCAGACCCTGATCAACGACGCCCTGCGGGAGCATCTGTCCCGCCAGTCCGAGCCACTGGAAGACGTGCTTCGCCGAGTTCTTCGTGAGGAGCTACCGAGTTCGCGCATCGTGAAGAGGGTCTCGCCAGCCAAGAAACGAGTGGCACGGCCCAAGAAGGAGCTGCAGCGGCCGATCCGCTCCGCCTCCCACCGCTGAACTCCAGGTTCGGTGGACCGAAGCGCCATCGAACTGCACGGCGCCGCCCGGTGGCTCCGGCCCGCCTGTGAGCCAGACCGGCCGGGGCAAGCGGCGTCGCGAGTTTGCCGCGAGGAGCAAACGCCAACTCGCTCGAGACGAATGACCCAGGCCGTCGACCGCCAGATCGACGACTTCATCCCTGTCCAGAACTCGCGCCCAGGGTGACGAGCAGCTCGTCCAGTTGTCCGAACGTCTCTCCCATCGCATCCGCCGCGCCGGTGCCGGCGGCGTCGAGAGCTTC
>CAZZAH010000425.1:0-4194 GCA_964652115.1 uncultured bacterium
ATCTCCTGAACGAAGCTCCGCCCTACTTGCCGGGAGGCGGCACCGCGGCGCAGGTCACCGCGCGTGGCGTCGAGTACATGCCGGCGCCGGACCGTCATCATGGCGGCACGCCGAACATCGCCGGTGTCTTCGGCATGTCGCGCGCGCTCCTCTTCCTTCAGTCGATCGGACGGGACGAGATCCGCGCGCACGAGATCCATCTCCTCTCGCGCATGCTCGACGGACTTCGCGACATCGGAGAGGTCACCGTCTATGGACCGCTCTCGCCCATGCAGCGCCTCGGCGTCTGTGCGTTCAACGTCAACGGCGTGAGCGAGCTTCTGACCGCGGCGGTGCTCTCAGAGGAAGGTGCGCTCGCGGTGCGAAGCGGCCGCTTCTGCGCGCATCTCTACGTCGATCGCCTGATGCAGCTCTACCACAAGGGCGCGCCCGACGCGCCGACCGGAGCGGTCCGCGCGAGCGTCGGCCTCTACACCGACGAGAGCGACGTCGATCGGCTGCTCGAATTCGTGCAACGGGTGAAGGACCGCGAGTGGAAGGGTCGTTACCGCACCCGCGGCGATGGCGAAGCGGTGACGGCCGAGTTCGCGGGCCGCTGTGCCGATCGCTGGATGGAGTCGACGCACGAGAGCGACGCGCCGCCGATGATCGAAGTCTTGAATCAGGACTACGAGTTCGAGGTGTTGCAGCCCGACGGCGCGTGCCGCACCTACTTCCTCGCCGATCCGATCACGAAGGAAGCGGCGATCGTCGATCCGCTGCGCGAGCACGTCGACCAGTACCTCGATCTCCTGATGGAGAAGCGCTACCGCCTGCGCTACGTGATCGAATCGCACACCCACGCCGATCACCTCTCGGGCTCGGTGCGGCTGAAGGACCTGACCGGTGCCACGATGCTGATGCACCAGAGCTCGCCCGCCCCGTGCGTCGATCGAAAGGTCAAGGAAGGCGACGTGATCGAGCTCGGTCGCCTGCGCATCGAGGTGATCGCGACCGCGGGGCACACCATCGATTCGATGTGCCTACTCGTGCCGGGGCGCGTGCTCACCGGCGACACGCTTCTGATCGGAAGCTGCGGGCGAAGCGATCTTCCGACCGGAAGCGCGAACGAGCTCTACGAATCGTTGCGGCGCCTGGCGGAGCTTCCGCCCGAGACGATGGTCTTCCCGGCGCACGACTACAACGGACAGCGCGCGAGCACCATCGGTCGCGAGCTCAAGACCAATCCGCGCCTCCGCCTCGATCTGACGACCTTCGTCGCCGTGCAGGAGAGCATCGACATCCCGGCTCCGCCCAACATGCTCGAGGCGGTGACGGCGAACACGCGTTGCTTGTGACGCGCGCGTCTCGATGATCGCCGGCGCGGGACAAGCGCTGCTCGGTCTCGCGGCGGGTACCGGCATGGGCATGGTGCTCTCGGTGCTCGGCGCGGGCGGCAGCATCTTCATCGTGCCGGTCTTGGTCTACGGCTTCTCCTCGCCGGTGACGATCGCGACCGGCACCTCGCTCGCGGTGGTCTCGGCCGGTGCCGCGGTCGGAGCCTGGGGCCATGCGCGACGCGGCAACGTGCAGCTCAAGGTGGCGCTCTTCTGGAGTGCCACCGGCATGCTCGGCGCGATCGCGGGCTCCGAGCTTCATCGTCACGTGTCGGATCGGCTGGTGCTCGGTCTCTTCGCCGCCATCCTCTTCATCGCCTCGGCGCGGATGGTGATCGGCAATCCACCGAACACGGGCGAGAGTCGTCCCGCATCGATGAGCCGCGTGCTGCCGCTCGGCGCGGCGCTCGGCGTGCTCACCGGCTTCCTCGGCGTGGGCGGTGGGTTTCTGATGGTGCCGGCGTTGATCTGGGGCGCTCGTCTCTCGGTGCGCGACGCGATCGGAACCTCGCTCATCGTGATCGCGACCACTGCCGCGACCGCGGCCGCGAGCTATGCGGTCAAGGGGACGCTCAGCCTGCCGCTCATCGCCGCGGTCGGCGGAGGCGCGGTGCTCGGCGCACTGCTCGGCGCTCCGATCTCGGGCAAGCTGCCGGAGAAGCCGCTCCGATACAGCTTCGCCGCGCTCGCGGCCGGGCTCGGCGTCTACATGCTGGTGCGATCGGTGCTCAAGGGATAGATCCGACCGATCCAGCGCCAAGTCTTCCGCGAAAGGCGTTGATCCATCGACTGACTCGGCCCAACATCGTCTTCAGGACGTTGGCCGCATGTATTTCCTCGTCCCCTGATCCGACACCTCATTCGACATCCTCCCCGGCAATGGAGGACGAAACATGCACCCGCTTCCCATCGACCGGGCCCGCGGCACCGTCGCGCTGGCCCTCATCACGCTGTTCCTCGGTTCGGCCCCGGCCGCGGAGGCTCAGACCTACTCGTGGCGGTACTACCGTCCCGGCAACACCGGCATTCAAGGCGACTACAACGACGCCGTCTTCGTCGGCCAGGACGGCGACCCGTGGATCGGCGGCTACGATCCCTCCTTCGAAGAGGGCGGCTTCGCGAAGTTCATCCAATCCGAAGACCGGTGGCTGAACATCTCGAACATCGACTACCCGATCATCGGCCATCCCAATACGACCGGCACGACGCGGGTGAGCGACATCGTGCAAGACGGATCGGGACAGCTCTGGCTCTCGACCTGGCGCGGCGCGTTGCGTTACGACCCGGTGGTCGGTCCCTCGTCCCTGGTGAATTTCGCCGCGTCCAGCCCGGCGCTCGCGAACGGCGGCTGCCGCGACCTGGACATCGCGCCCGACGGCACGATCTGGTTCGCGCTGCTCGGATGGGGCGGCACGCAAGGCGGACTTCTTCGCTACACGCCGTCGACCAACAACTGGCACTACTGGACCGGAGGCTCGGCGCCGCAAGGCGGCAACAGCTGGCCGCTCCTCGTCTGGTCGGTCGCCAACGTGGCGGTGCAGCCGAAGCCGGCCGGCGGATACGTCGTCTGGTGCGAGGCCGAGAACAGCACGGCGATCGTCTCCTTCGATTCAGGCACGCAGCTCTTCACGCATCACGAATTCTCCTTCACGGCTGGAAGCATGATCGAAATGCCGGGCAAGGACACGGTCGACGACGCGGGGAATCTCTGGATGCAGCGCTTCGCCGGCTTCTCCGGCAGTCAGGCGATCTACACCCTCGACTATCGCCGGCCGGACGGCACCTGGGTCACGCCGGCACAGCCCGCGCTTCCGGCGATCGATCCCCCGATCTGGGCCTTCAAGGCCTATGGCAGCGGACAAGCGCTTCTCGCCGACGGCAACAGCAACGTCCTTCGGTTCAACGGCACGAGCTGGTCGAACTTGGGTGAATGGCGACCCGGCGCCTACACCAACTCACTCGACATCGATGCCGCCGGCAACATCTGGGTGGCGGGCATCGGCGGCGCCGCGCGTCGTAACGCCACGACCGGACAGTGGCAACGCTATCGCGTGACCAACACCAGTCAATACGACCTCTGGAACGCCGACCTCAGCCTCGACGATGCGAGCGGCGCGGTCTATGCCTGCGCCAACGCCGGCGGCGGAATCGGCGGCATGACGAGGTTCGACGGCACTCGTTGGACCGGATACAACGACGCGCAGTACGGCCTCGGCGTTCCCTGGCCCTTCCCCACCGACAACAGCGAGGCGGTCAGCTTCCGGCCCTCGAATGGTCAGATCGTGTCGAACCCGATGTACAACGGTCTTCACGCGTGGAACGGCACGAGCTGGTCTAATCTGCAAGGCATGACGCGCAGCCGTGGTTTGGTTGAGGACTCGCTCGGTCGCCTCTGGTCGCTCGGCGAGTATTTCTCGCTCCAATACCTGAACGGCGCGAGCTGGACGACGGTCCCCAACAATGGGACGTGGGGAAACAATCTCCAGCGCGATCCGAGTCGCGCCGGCACCGTGTGGGTGAGCACCTACGCAGAGGTGATTCGCACCGACGGCACGTATCGCTATGCCCGCACCTACAGCCAATTCCCCGAGCTCAACATCCAGAGCGATGTCTTCGGAACCGTTGCGGCGGGACCGAACGGAACCGCGTGGCTTGGCTCGACCAAGGGGATGTTCAAGCTCAATGCGAGCAACGGCACCTACACCTATCACACGTCACTCGGCGGCATCTCCTGCGTCGGGGCGAATCCGCTCGCGGTCACCTCGGACGGTCGCGTGTGGTGGAACGTCAGCGACATCAACGGCACCGGGCCGAACGG
>CAZZAH010000426.1:0-4179 GCA_964652115.1 uncultured bacterium
CGCTCAATCCGGATTGGTCGCGAACACCGTCAGGTCGGTGACGAAGCCTCGGTCATCCATCTCGAGCACGCTCTTGACCGCGTGCGCGATCTCGATCGCGCGGAGCTTGCGCTCGCTCGGCGACTGCCCGTGGCCCGCCACGCTCGCGAAGTCGGTCAGGACCTCGCTCGGGTTGATCTGCATGACGCGGATGTTGAACTTGCGGAGCTCGGCCCTCCAGCACTCGGTCATGCCGCCGAGGGCGAACTTGGTCGCGACGTAGGCGGTGCCTCCGGGAAAGCCGCGCAGTCCCGCGGTCGAGGAGACGTTCACGATGTTGCCGCTCGCCTTCGCCACGAAGTGCCGCGCCGACTCGCGCGCGCAGAGCATCGCGCCGAAGACGTTGGTCGCCATCATCGACTGCATGTCGTCGAGCTTGAGCTCGAGCAGCGGCGAGAAGCGGCCGTAGCCCGCGTTGTTGATGAGGACGTTGTAGCCGCCGAAGCGCTCTACGACGGAGCCGACGATGCGGCGCACATCCTCTTCGTTCGTGACGTCGCCCGGTAGCGCCATCGCGCCGATCGGCTCAGCCGCGCGCTCGAGCACCTCCGCGCGACGTCCGGTGATCGCGACCTGAGCGCCCGCTTCGCGCAGCAGCCTCGCGATCGCGAGACCGATGCCGGTACCTCCGCCCGTGACCCATACCTTCGCCTGCTTGATATCCATGTGATCCTCCTTGTCCTCGGTCGTGTGGTTCGCCCGTTCATCCTACGCGCGGATCGGATCGGAAGGAGCAGCGGATCACCGCCGCGCCATCACGACCAGGATGCCGAAGTCGCGGACGACCCCGAACTCCTCTCGAATTCGTCGCTGCGTCGAGCGCGGCAGAAGGCGAAAGTGCTCGTCGACGATCACCACGCGCACGCGGCGGTCGTCCAAGACGCGGTCCAGATCCGACTCCAGCGCCGCGGACGGCAGAAGGCGGAGGACGTCGGAATTGAGGAAGAAGTAGCGGTACGCCGGGAGTCGAGTGAAGTAGAGGCCGGACCAAAAGTCGAGCACCCGGTCCTCTGGCCTCGTCGTTTGCAGCACGGTGCGTAGCACCTCCAGCTCCAGTCCCTGCCGCTGCACGGGAAGCAGCACGAAGCAGGGCGGCACGAACAGCGCGAGCAGAAGCGCCGTTCTGAGCGCGATCCCACGGAGGGACGCTCCGACTACGGCCACTAGCCGGCAGATCGCCCAGGCGGCCGTGATCGCGAGCGACGGAAGCACGAAAAGGAAGTACTGCCGGAGCGGCGCGTTCATCAGGAAGAAGCCGGCGAGCGCGGCGATGAAGCTGATCGGCATGATCATCCGAGAAGGGGCATCGCGAAGCGCGAGCGGCTCGTGCGCACGAAGGAGCAACGCCGTTCCGATCGCCCCGAGCACCCAGGTCGCGGGATTTGCCTTCACGACCGCGCCGCCCAATAAAGCCCACCGTGTCGCCCACGGATCGTCGATCGTCATGCGAACCGAGGTTCCGACGCAGTCCCTCCAGAAGCCGGGAAGCGCGCCGATCGACGCGAGGATCGCGAGCACACTAGTCGAAGCGAGGAGCCCGCCAAGCATCACCCAGACGATCGGCTCGGTGATCGCTCGCAACCCTCTCTCGTCCCGGCGATCGAAGAGCACTCTCCCCAGAAGCGCACCGAACGCACCGAAGATCGCTTTCGGCGTGAAGAAGAGCGCGAGACCAAAGACGACGCCGGCCATTCCCCACGACCAGCGCCCGCGTCGCGCAAGCAACCAAGTCCCAAGCAGGCAGAGGAACGCCGCCGGAACATCGGGGCGGACCTCCACTCCCTTCTCGAAGAAGTAGGCCGAGGAAAGAAGCAAGAGCGGCGCGAGCAACGCAGCCGCGGTACCGCCGAGTTTGCGCGCCATGAGCGAACAAAGCGCGAGCATGCCGAGGCATGGGAAGAGCGCTCCCCACCGCGCGGCTCGAATGAGCTGCTCGGCGGCCAGCCCGCTCCGCACCAAAGGCTGCAAAGACCAGTAGAGGAGCGGCGGGTGGTTTTCGAAGAGTGAACCGTAGAGCGACTCGCCGTGCGCGACGGCGTAGGCGGCATTCAGATGCTCGAGCTCATCGACGTCGAGAAAACGGCTCGTCGTAATCGAAATCCGGAACGCGAGCGCTGCGAGAAGGAGAGCGCCGAGCGCCCATCGCCACAGCAGCTCAACACGACCCGGGATCATCGACGCGGTGGCACCGGTGACGTCGTTGCCGGCGTTGCCGCCGGCTCGGCTACCGGCGGCGTGCGTTGCTCAGGAGGCGGAACCTCGAGCCGCCGCCCGTCGGCGCGCAGGAAGCGAGGCGTGTAGACCCCGAGGCGATCCAGACACCCCCCCATCGACGCGCTGAGCACGCCCACCCCGTAGCGCAGGCTGCGCGCGAAGTTGATGCTCGACGCTTCGGGAAAGTACCGCGTCGGACAAGTGATCTCGCCGATGGTGAACCCGCGCCGGATGACCTGCACGAGCATCTGGTTGTCGAACACGAAGTCGTCCGAATTCTCGAGAAGCGGTAGGGTCTCGAGCACGCGACGATGAAACGCGCGAAAACCGGTGTGGTACTCCGACAACTTGTACCGAACGAGGATGTTCTCGACCAGGGTGAGCGCACGATTCGCCACATACTTATACAGCGGCATGCCGCCGGAGAGCGCGCCCACGCCGAGAATCCTCGACCCGAGCACCACATCGAACTGCTCCGTTGCGATGAGCGAGGCCATTGCGGTCACCAGCTTGGGCGAGTACTGGTAGTCCGGGTGCACCATCACGACGATTTCCTCGCCGCCGCGCAGTGCCTCGGCGTAGCAGGTCTTCTGGTTTCCGCCGTAGCCGCGATTCCGGGGATGCAGGAAGGTCTCGATGCCTAGACGGCGCGCCACCTCGACCGTGGCGTCCGCGCTTTGATCGTCGACCAGGATCACGCGATCGACGACGTCGTGCGGCAGCTCGCGATAGGTCCGCTCAAGCGTCTTCGCCGCGTTGTATGCCGGCATGACGACGCAAACCCGGCAGCCGTCGATCACGTCGCCTCCTCAAAGATCAGCCACAACCTCCGCTTCGCTCCCCCGCCCACAACGAGTAGAGCGGACCCTAGTGTAATGGCAAGAGCCCCGCCCGGGCAGACCGCAAGGAATCCGCTACCGCCCCAAGTTCGACAAGTCCGCCCGCCGAACGACCTCGTAAGAACGTTGGACGGGGAAGACCTCCTCGAACTTAGCGACCAGGGCGCCCCCCTTTGCTCTCGTCCGTCGCCAGCCGCATCCGAACACGATCGTCGAGCTCCGCCATGGCGCGAAACGGATAGAAGGTGAAGTAGGTTTGGACGCCGTCCCCCTTTGCGCACCAGAACAACGCCCGCCCATCGCCGAGCAGGGAATCTCCCACCCGCAGCGCCGACAGCCATTCCAGGCGCGCGCGCTCGAACAACGCGACCTTGTCTTCGAGGACGATGTCGACGTGAACCCATCGACGCGGCGCGCTCCAGTCGAGATCGCGATGCGTCTGCGGCGGGGTCTGCGCCACCGCGACCGCGGCCATGTAAAGCAGCCCCAGGGCCGGAAGCACGATCCGAGACGCACGACGGAGCATGAATAGTCCTCTCTTCACTGGGTTCGGTAGCTGCCAAAGCGCGAAACATGAAGTTGTTGATAATCCAGGTAAATCCACAAGTCGATGTGGATTCTCCTGAGGGCGGTGGAGCGCGTCCCCTCAGCGCCGCCGGCGGCCCTGCTCCAGCACACGCTGAACCGATCCCCGGATCGTCGCCGCGAGCACGCTATCGATCGAGCCACCGATCCCGGTCGGCATCCGGTAGTTGGACGAGAGGCTGGTCGCGTCCCGCTTTGCCAGCACCGACACGATGGTCACCGCCGCAACATAGCTGCCGGCGATCGAGGGATGAAAGTCGTCGGACCCGTAGAGCCGCGCGTCCGGGTCGGCCCTCCAGGTCTCGAGCCAGGCATCGCCGGCGGGGAAGAAGAGCCCGCCCACATCTTCCGCGGTCAGGCGGTAAGACTCGCTCACGTCGGGAAAGGCGAAGAGACGCGACCGATCGGGCCAGACGGCGAAGAGGCCGGGTCGTCCTCCGCCCGCGCGGATGACCGGATCCCACAACGCGCTCCAGACGCGCAGCGAGTCGCGGCTCTCGGG
>CAZZAH010000427.1:0-4179 GCA_964652115.1 uncultured bacterium
CTCGAAGGCGAGATCACGCGCGATGCGCTGCGCCGCTTCTTCGAGGCGATCGTTGATCCCGCCGCGCCGGACAGCTATCGCATTCCGTGGTGCGGGCGCTTCTCGATTCCGTTCGGGATGCTGCTGCTCAAGGAGGCGTGCGCGGCGCTCGGCATGGCGCCGGCGCGCGCGGTTCCCTGGTGTTACGGCACGTCGGCCGATCCGCCGCCGCTCATGGGCGTGAACCTTGGCGTGACCGCGCCGGCCGACGAGCGCCACTTCGTCGGCCATCCCGGCGTGCTGCTCGTCTAGTCCTTCTTGAACTTCGCGGCGAGGTTGGCGAGGTGCGCCTTCAAGTCGACTTTCGGCAGATCGCCGTCGGGCGTCAGCTTGTCGACCAACTGCGGCAGCTGATGCGCGAGCCGCGAGGTGACCTCCTCGACCGAGAGCTTCGACTTGAGCGCCAGGTACTGCAGCTTCTCCGGGCCCAACGCTTCCTTCACCTGATCCGCGGTCACCGCGAGGTTCGGTCCCTTCCCGACCCACGACTTGACCTTGTCGCCCATCCCCTTCGAGTCGAAGTGGTCGACGAGGTCCTTCACTCCCTCGCCCTTCTCCTGCAGCATCTCGAGGGTGTGGCCGAGGAGCTCACGCGACTTTCCGGCCGCGTCGTCCTTCAGATCATCCAGCTTGTCCAAGAGCGAATCGAACATGCCCATCGTCTTCTCCTTTACGCCGGGGTGCGTTGTTGGAGCGCGAGGGTACCGGCCTCGGCGGCGTGAGGAAAGAGGGAAGGCCGGGCGAGAGGGACGAGCCGCTTGGAGCCTTCCAACGTCCTCTTCGGATGCTATGCTCTGATACGTCACAAGCGGATCGATCACTGGCCTTGGGGACGATATGACGCTTGATTTGTCTACCCTAGCTCGCGCTGTGCGGACGCTCGAAACGGCGCTCGCTCTCGAACGCACCGAGATCGTGCGGGACGCCGTGGTTAAGCGGTTCGAGTTCACCTATGAGCTCTGCTGGAAGTTCATGCGGCGCTCGCTGGTGGATTCGGAAGGCACCGAGGCGATCGACGCGCTCTCCCGCCGCGATCTATTTCGATCGGCGGCGCGGCGCGGCCTGATTCACGATCCGGAGCCGTGGTTCAGTTATCACAGCGCGAGAAACGAGTCTTCCCACACCTACGACGAACCCAAGGCGGACGAGGTGGCCAAGCTGGCGGAGTCGTTCGCCGTCGACGCGCGTGCGCTGCTGACCGCGCTGGAGTCGCGCCATGCTTGATCTCGAGCCTCGACACCGCGCGATAGTCGACGAGATCCTCGGCCGAGTTTGCCCGGAGGCTCGGGTCATCGCGTTCGGCTCGCGCACCAAGGGCGCGGCCGTGCGTATGTCGGACCTCGATCTCGCGATCGACGCGGGGCGACCGCTCAAGCTCCTCGAGCTCGCTCGAGTTCGTGAGGCGATGAGCGAGTCCAATCTACCGATGATCGTCGATGTGGTCGATTGGCAGAGCTTGCAGCCGACGATTCGCGAGGAGATCGAGCGATCGGGCGAGGTCTTGCAGGAAACGCGAGCTACATGAAGTTCGGCGTGTGGAGCTCGGAGATGATGCGCGCCTGCTCCTCGTCGAAGCCGGCATGGCGAAGCCGCTTCCTTCGGCCCTGATCCATCTCCTCGAGCAGCGCGCGGAAAGCGTCATGCCCGCGGCGAACGGCGCTCGGATCGGTGCCGCCCGCGGCCAGGATGACGAGCGCGTCCTGCAGTGGCGCGGGCACGCCCCCATTCCCGTAGAGCGTGGCCGCGCGACGCCGCACCGCCGCCTCGAGTCGACCGAAGAGCGCCGGATCGTGGGCCAACGCATGCCGCACATGGGCGAGCCCGAAGTGCACATGACGCGCCTCATCGGCTCGCGCGCGGCGCACCAGCTCGAAGGTCGCCTCGTCGGGCGCGTGAACCTCGATGAACTTGAGCAGATCGAGGAACGTCCCCTCACCGAGCACCGAGAGCAGGAACTCCGCCTCGGTGAAGTCCTCGAGCGAGAGCAACGAAAGCAGCGACACCGAGGTGGTCGCGGCCGAGATGCCGGGCCCGCCGCCACCCGCACGCGCACGCTTCAGGAAGACATCGATGTGCCGCGCCTCGTCCGCCATTTGGATCGCGAGCAGCATCGCCACCTCCGCGAAGGCGGGATGGATCCGCGGCAGAAAGCGCGCGGGCAGATAGAGCGCGGAGAACTCGTTCTCGGCCAGGAACGACATGATCTGCCCGACCGCGGCCTCGACCGCGGGTGGAAGCGCGCGCACCTTGTGCCACGGGATGTCCCGGTTCGCGTCCCACTGCGAGGCGACCGCGAGGTCATAGAGCTCGGCCACTTCAGGCGGAGCGACATGATCGCGCTCGACCAGCGTGAAGGGATAGATCGGCGCGCCCGCCTCGACGCGCGCGCCCCGCGGCGCGAAGCCGCTCTCGGGATCGGCGCGCTCCGGCATCGGCACCGCGCGCAGGAGATCCGCGGTGGTGAAGCGATCGCCCTCGAGCGTCACGCGCCCCGACTCGCGCTCGCCGTGCGGAACGGAGAAGCTTCCGCGTTCGATCAGATGAAGGTCGGCGCCGTCGGGCAACAGTTCCGCGCCGAGGTAGCGATGACGTTCCGCGCGGCACCACGCTTCGATGTCGAGCTTGACCGAGCGCGCGGTCGAACGAACGGAGAGGACGCCGCCCGGGCCCAGGAGATCGAGGGCAGGTCGAACGAGCGAGAGCAGGCCGCCGCCGAGAGGGAGCTCGCCGCCATCGATCGCGACGGCGGCGCTTCGTCCCTCAAGGCTCACCAGTAGCCCTGGTTATCGAGCGCGGCGCGAAGGCTGTCGTAGCCCTCCTCGCGCGGCGGCATCCACTGGCGCAAGCCCTCGAGCTCTAGGATGCGCCGGTGGGCCGGGTCGTCCCAGCTCATGGCGAAGAGCGCGCGCTGGAACGCCTCGACCTTCTCGCGCGCGAGAATCGGCAGCGCGTCGAACATGCAGTGATCGAAGCCGGGGGTCGTCCAGAGCACCTCGAGCACCGAAGGATCGATGTGACCCGCCGCCTGCTCGAGCACCCAGATGAGGTCGCCGACCGCGCCCGCCTCCGCGCGGCCGTCGCGAAGCGCCGCAAGCACGTCGAGCTCGCTTGTTCCCGTGTCGCCGTGCTTGCCGAGGTCGGTGTCGAAGCGAAGCCGTTTCACGCGGCCGAGATCGATCCCCTCTTGCGCGAGGAAGTGCTCCGGCAGGATGCGCGCCTGGGTCGAGTCGGCACTCCCGACCGCGAGCGTCTTCCCCTCGAGTGCGCCAAGCGTCGCGATGCCCGCGTCCTTTCGTACGATGATCTTCGCGTGGAAGTCACGATCGGAGTCGCGCATCCCGAGCGAGAGCGAGCGGCCCTCGGTGCGCTTCTGCACACGGACGTGCGCGAGCGGCGTGTTCCACGCGATGTCGATGAAGCCGCCCAGGAGCGACTCGACCTGACGCTCGTAGTTCGAGAAGAGCGCGAAGTCCATCGGCACGCCCTGCGCGCGGAAGTAATCGCGGATCCCTTCCCAGATGGTGACGACCTTGGCGTCGTAGGCCACCGCCCCGATCAGGAGTGCTGTGTCGGACATCGATCCTCCCTCGAAGTGCGCTAGAACTGCGCCTTCCTAAAACAACGGCAGCCCGGTGAGCGCCTTCCCGATGAAATCTTCGAGATGGTCGACGGTCGGCGCCATCACCCAACCGGCCTGCGCGTCGCGGAAGAGGCGCTCGATCGGAAGATGCTTCGAGAAGGCCGCGCCGCCGCACGCCTTCATCGCGAGCCCCGTTACCTCGGTCGCCGCCTCGAGCGCGGAGTGCCGCATCTCGAGCACGTAGAGGGCGGCCGCTTCGGAGCCCGACTCCATGTGATCCAACGTATGGCCGAGCAGCGCGCGCGACTGTTCGGTCCGAACACTCATGCGGGCCAGGCGCGCGCGAAGGTTCGGCAGATCGCGGAGCTTCGTTCCGGTGTGATCGAAGCCGGCGTTCGCGAGGTGGCCGGCGGTCGCACCCACGGCCGCGCGGCAGAGTCCATTCGCCATGGCCGAGGTGCCGACCGAGAACCAGGGCAGCACCACGCCGAGCATCGTGTTCGCCCCTTCGCCTTGCGCGCTGATCAGATCATCGGTCGAGACCTTGAAGTTTTCGAGTG
>CAZZAH010000428.1:0-1107 GCA_964652115.1 uncultured bacterium
TCCAAGCGACTGGCCTTCGACCTCTTGCACCTTGGACCCGACAGCCGGCGTGGTGCCGCTGTACAATTCTTCGCCTACGAGGCTCCGAAGGTCGCCCTGCTGCTCACCCTCGTGGTCTTCGTGGTGGGAATCGTGCGCTCCTTCTTCACGCCCGAGCGCACGCGTGCCGTGCTCATCGGAAAGCGACAGTTCGCGGGTAACGTCCTGGCCGGGCTCCTCGGCGTGGTTACGCCGTTCTGCTCTTGTTCCGCGGTGCCGCTCTTCATCGGGTTCGTGACCACGGGTGTTCCGCTCGGCGTCACCTTCTCCTTCCTCATCTCCGCGCCGATGGTCAACGAGGTCGCGTTGGTGCTCCTCTTCGGGCTCTTCGGCTGGAAGGTCGCCGCGTTGTATCTCGGCACAGGCCTGGCGATCGCGATCGTGGGCGGATGGACCATCGGTCAGCTGCGGCTCGAACGTTGGGTCGAAGAATGGGTCTATCGGACCGAGGTCGGGCGTACGGACATCGAGGAGCGGCCACTGCTGTGGTCCGATCGATTCAAAGCAGGGCGCGACGCCGTCAAAGATATCGTTGGGAAAGTGTGGCCCTACCTACTCGCGGGGATCGCGGTCGGTGCGGTCATCCACGGCTACGTTCCGCGGGACTTCATGGCCTCGATCATGGGCAAAGGCACCTGGTGGTCGGTTCCTCTGGCGGTCCTGATCGGAATTCCGATGTACTCCAACGCCGCCGGAATCATTCCGATTGTACAAGCCCTTCTCGGCAAGGGGGCGGCTCTCGGGACGGTGCTCGCCTTCATGATGTCGGTGATCGGGCTTTCCCTGCCGGAGATGATCATTCTTCGCAAGGTTCTACGGATGCCGCTCATCGTCGTGTTCGCGAGCGTCGTCGGGTTCGGCATCTTGATCGTCGGTTACCTGTTCAACCTACTCATCTGAGCCGGAAGAGGAGGACTCGAGCATGCGTGTGCAAGTGTTGGGGCCAGGTTGCGCGAAGTGCGCGGAGCTGGCAAAGCGGACTGAGGCGGCGATCCATGGCCTGGGGCTCGATCTGCACGTCGAGAAGGTCACCGATGTCGGCGAGATGTTGAAGTTCGGGGTGCTCAC
>CAZZAH010000428.1:1207-4173 GCA_964652115.1 uncultured bacterium
GAAGGCTTCCTCTCGCGTGAGGAGATCGAGAAGATCTTCGCGGAGAAGCTCGGCGTGGCGCCGGCGCCGAAACGATCGGAGCAGGAGAAGGGCAGCGCACACTTCGCTTGGCCTTTGACGTTGATCCCATCGATCAGGCCAAACTGATGCCGTGGGTGGAGAGCGCGGCGGAGGCGCTCGCGCGGCTGATCGAGCGGAGTGCGGCACTCGCGCCACTCGCGGCCTTTCTCGGGGGCGCGCTGACCGCGCTCAATCCCTGCGTGCTTGTGATGATCCCGCTCATGGTCGGCTTCGCAGCAGGGATGAGCAGCGGGTCGGCAGAGACCGGCGGCGGAAAGCGCGCCTGGCAGCGATCCCTGTTCTTCTCGCTCCTCTTTGTGGTCGGGTTCGCGTTGGAGCTTGCGCTTCTCTTCAGCGTGTTCGCCGCCGCCTCGACTATCCTCCAAGCCGAGTGGTGGCGGTACGTGCTGGTGGCGATTTGCGGTCTGGTGGGACTCCACCTGCTTGGGTTCGTGACGATTCCCGCGATCGGACTTCGACCGAGCGCGACTCGGCTGGCGGGTGGAATCGGCGCGCTCCTGCTCGGCTTCCTCTTCGGGCTCATCTCGCTGCCTTGCACCGGACCCGTCCTGCTTCTGCTCATCGGGCTGGTGCCTCAGATCGGCGCGACGCGGGCGGGCTTCCTGCTCTTCTGCTATGGGCTCGGACACTCGCTCCTGATCCTCCTGGCGGGCACCTCCATTGGGGCGGCCGCCGCACTGCTCCAGTCACGACGCGTTCAATCCGGCGCGCGCCGACTTCGACAGATCGCGGGCGGCTTCGCCTTGGCCGGCGCAGTCTGGCTGTTGATCGGATAGCGGAACGGATCTACCGCGGGATGCGCAGGCCGATCATCCCCCACACCCCGCCGCGATCGGCGTTCACGTTTCGGCTGGTGTGGGTGAAGCCAAGCGCCGGCGTCCAATCGAGCCCACGCCAGCTGAAGGTGGTCGAGGTGGTCACGGTCGCGTCCTGAAATCCGAACGCTTGATCCGTGTCACCGAAGCCGACCGACGGCGTGATCGTGAGCGTCGACTCGCCACCGAGGCCGATCTCGGGTGCGAGCGCGAAGGAGAGGTACGACGCGTCCCACTGGTCGAAGTCATAGAAATAGGAGAGCGTCGGCGCAAGGACCGCGTCGGGAGAGACGCTGGCGAAGACCTCAGCCGAGCGACGCGTGCCTTTCGGCGCCTCGGGGAAGGTGTAGACGACGGCACCGGCTTCGAGAGCGAAGGTGCGCTCGCCGAGCTTGGCGTCGTGCGCGGCGGAAAAGGTGAGGTCGAGCTCGTCCACCTGCTTATGGTTGTTGCGGTCGCCCAGCGTGAGCGAGCCCCAGCCGGAGAGGCTCAGCGGCGTGTTGGCGAGGGAGGCGGACGCGACGGGCTGAAGCGCCGGGTGATCCACGATCTGGTAGCCGCGCCAGAAGTAGGTTGTACAGACGTCGACGCCGAGATCGTCGAGGGTGATCGGCTCCTCGGCGCGGGCTTTCACAGGTTGAAGCAGCGTCGCGCAGAGCGCGAGCAGGATCAGCGACTTCATGAAAAACCTCCCAGGTAACGCAAACCCTCGCGGGGTCGGTTGCCGGGGAGGCCGACCGCTCGTGCTTACCGAGCTTCTTGAGCGAGACGACGCGCCGGGCCTTGCTCGGCCCGGCGCGCAGTCGCTCGACGTTACTTCGCGGGCTCGTCCTTCTTCACGATGCGCGCGCGGATCTCCTCGCGGAGCGCCTGCGCCTCGGGATTGATCGTGCCGCTCGGCGCGATATCGATCCCCATCCGATCGGAGAGGAGCGTGGCCAGGAGCGCCTGCAGCACGTTGTTCCCACCGCCCAGGCCGTCGTGTCCATCGCCGCCACCACCCATCACGATCTTCGGCACGACATCGACCTTTGCTAACTCGATCGCCTCGGCGAAGCGGTTCATCACCTGCTGCGTCAGCTGGAAGCGCGGGCCACCGTAGGCTCGAACCTGCTCCTCGATCGCAAGTGCCTGCGCGACGCCGACTCGAGCCGCGCGCTCGGCGTCGGCCGAGGCGATGGCGCGGATCTTCTTCGCCTCGCCTTCGCCCAGGTAGCGGGTGCGCTCGCCCTCGGCCTGCGCGATCGTCTGGATGCGCGCCGCCTCCTGCTCCGCACGAGCGAGCTCGGCCTTACCCTGGTTCATCTGCATCAGGATCGAGATCTCCGATTCGGTCAGCGCCTGCTGCTGGCGCGCGCGCGATTCGGCTTCGCGGAGCTCGCGCTCCTTGACCGCCGCCTTCTCCTGGCGGTTGTAGGTCTCGACCTGCTCCTCCGCGATCTGCCGCGAACGCAGCTGGATCAGGATCTGCTCGATCTGCCCGCCGCCCGTTCCCGCGGTCGGTGTGCCGATCAGCACCTCCTGGAGCTCGAGGTTGTAGACGGCGAAGCGCTCCTTCATCTCCTGCCCCGCCACCTGCTGGATCGAGGCGCGGTCCTGCAGCAGCTCGATCACGGTGCGGGTCTGCGCGATGTTCTTGAAGTACGCCGCCACCATCGGATCGAGCGTCTGCTCGACCAACCGCTTGATGTCGCCGAAGCGCTGCACCACGAGCGGCGCCTTCCGGTAGTCGATGTGCACCACGACCGAAAGCGGTAGCGAAGGCTCGAAGGCGTCCTTCGTGATCAGCGCGACCTCCGCCAGATTCGCGTCATAGTCGGAGCCGGAGGCTTGCCGCATCCACTTCAAGATGAAGTTGGTCGTCGGCACGAGCAGGACGCTTCCGGCGTAGGTGTTAAACGCATACTTGCCGGGCAAAAGAGGATCGCGCCAGACGCCGCGGAGCCCGGTCGCCACCAACTCGCCGTGGCTATACTCGATGCCCGAGACATCGCTGCCGATCTCGCCGGTGTAGCTCACGACCACGCCGACGTTGCCGACCGGCACGACCGTCTTCGGAATCATCTCGAC
>CAZZAH010000429.1:0-2926 GCA_964652115.1 uncultured bacterium
CGTGATGGAGAAGCTCCAGGGCTAGGCCGAGTCGTGATCCGTCGGTCCGCGTTCACCGAGGCGCGGACCGCTCGAGCGCTGTGGGATGGAGGCGGAATTGAGGCTGCTTGGCCTGGATCCGGGGAGCCGCCTCCTCGGCTACGGCGTGATCGAGTCGACGCGCGAAGGCGGCGTCGCGCTGATCGAAAGCGGCACGCTCAAGCTCGATCCCAAGGCCACTCTCTCCACTCGACTGAAGCTCGCGCACGAGCACGCGCGCGAGCTGATCGTTCGCCTCAAGCCCGAGCGGGTGGTGATCGAGGAGTGCTTCGTCGCGCAAGGAGTGCGGGCGGCGCTGGTGCTCGGTCAGGTGCGCGGCGTCCTCATGCTCGCGGCCGAGCTCGAGCAGGTGCCTCTGGCCGAGTTCGCGCCTCGCGCCATCAAGCTCGCGACGGTCGGGAACGGCGGCGCGGCGAAGGAGCAGGTGCAGTACATGATCCCTCGCCTCGTCCGCGGGTGCCCCGAGAAGATGGGACCCGACGAGGCCGACGCCATCGCCATCGCGTGGTGCGGCCTTCAGCATGCGCGGAGCCGGGTCGCGTGATAGGCCCGAGCGTGAACGGCGGCAGCGCGTGATCGAGCGATTGGAGGGCCGGCTCCTCGCCAAGGGCTCGGCCCACGTGCATCTTCAGACCGGGCCGCTCTGCCTCGAGATCCAGGCGCCGCTTTCGACCCTCGAGACCCTCGCGCCGGTCGGCGAGACTGTCTCCCTCTGGACCCACCTGCAATGGAAAGAGGACGGTCCGTCCCTCTTCGGCTTTGCCACGGAGGAGGAGCGGCTGCTCTTTCGGCTCCTGATCGGCGTCCAGGGGGTCGGTCCGAGGATCGCCCTCTCGCTCCTCTCGCACCTCCCGCCGGATGAGTTGGTCGGCCACCTGCGCGCACGGGACGAGAAGGCCCTGGTGCGCGTCCCCGGCATCGGTGCGAAGACCGCCGCCAGAATTTTGGTCGAGCTGGGGGAGAAGGCGGACCGCTTGGCCCTGAGCTCCTCGACCCCGGGCGCGCTGACCCGGACAACGGCTGAGTTCGAGGACGCCGTGTCGGCGCTCACCGCATTGGGCTATCCCGCGAAGGAATCGCGCCAGGCGATCGAGGCGGTTCACGAGGGTCGAGACAGCGTGCCGCTGGACGAAGCGCTCCGACTTGCGCTCCGCCATCTATCGCGAAAGCCCGCCTCACGCGCGAAATAACTTCCAGGCGTCAGGATTCTGCGGTTTCTCTGCTATCCTTTTTGCACCCGCATCGCGGTCTGAAGAACCGGGGGTCCCAGAGGAGAACGAATGCATCGCACCTGTCCACGCGGTACGACACATCGGCTGGAAGGTCTCCTTGGCTTGCTCCTCGCGATCGTCATCTTGGGGATGGCGTGGTCGCGTCCCGCGTACGCTCAATCTCTGATCGATGACGACCTCTCGACGATCCTCCAAGATTCGCAACCCGGCGAGCTCATCCCGATCCTGATCTACTTGCAGGAGGAGGAGCTTCCGCCGTCCCGCTCGCCGGTGCTGACGCCGATGTCGCTCGAGCGTCGTCGCGCGTTCGTTCGCGCGGAGCTCAAGGCGATCGCGCAGCGCGCGCAGCAGGGCTTGATGGAGCACCTCGAGTCGCTCGCGACCCAGGGCCTCGCCGGTGAGATCCGATCGCTGTGGCTCGTCAACGGCATCGCGGTCGATGTCGCCGCGGAGGAGGTCGCGCCGCTGGCCGACTTCATGGAGATCCGCCGCATCTCCTGGGACCCCGAGGTGCCGCTCGACGAGATGTCCGACGCGACGCCCTTGCCGGGTGATCGCTTCCTGACCCCGACCATTCCGTGGAACGTCGACAAGGTGCGCGCGCCGCAGTGCTGGGCTGCCGGCTACGACGGCACCGGCGTGCTCGTCGGCGTGATCGACTCGGGCGTCGACTACAACCATCCCGACCTCGTCGACCACATGTGGATCAACCCGAACGAGGTGCCGGGCGACACGCTCGACAACGACAACAACGGCAAGATCGACGACGTCCGCGGCTGGGACTTCGTCGACAACGACAACGATCCGATGGACGGCGACTTCGCCTATCACGGCACCGCGGTCGCGGGCATCGTTGCCGGCGACGGAACCTCCGGCACCGCGACCGGCATCGCGCCCGGCGCGACCCTCCTGCCGATCCGCGCGGCCGGCGGCCAGTGGAGCGCGGTCTTCGAGGCGCTCGACTACGCGGTCGACATGAACGTCGACGTGATCCAGATGTCGCTCTCGGAGAAGTGGCGGAACAACCCGAAACCCGACTACGCGGCGTGGCGCAGCGTCACCGACAACGAGCTCGCCTTGGGTTACCTCCACGCCAACTCGATCGGAAACGAGGGGATGAACCAGCATTCGGATCCGATCCCCTACAACATCTCGACCCCGGGCAACTGCCCGTCGCCCTGGCTCTCTCCCTACCAATACCAGGTGGGCAACGCGAGCAGCGTGGTCGCGGTCGGCGCCATCACTCAGCAGGACTACGCCGACGACGCGACGAGTCGCGGACCGGCGGCTTGGGACAACATGGCGATGAAGGTGCCGGACTATCCCTACCCGATGCCGGACGAGTATCAGGATTATCCCTACACCCCCGCCTCGAACCTCGAGCCGGGACTGATCAAGCCGGATCTCTGCGCGCCGGGTCCGGGCGCGATGTCGCTCAACTTCGGCTCGGGCTATCGCGCCTTTAGCGGCACGAGCGCGGCGACGCCACACGTCGCGGGCGCGATGGCAATCCTGCTGCAGGCTCGACCTGACCTCACGCCCGAGATGGCGGACATGCTGCTCGAGACCACGGCCGTCGACCTGGGCGCTCCCGGCAAGGACAACATCCACGGCGCGGGCCGGCTCGACTGCTATGCCGCTCTGCAGAAGCTCCT
>CAZZAH010000429.1:3026-4161 GCA_964652115.1 uncultured bacterium
CAGATCACCGGCATCGACGGGCGCTACGACCTCCAGCAGCTGCCGATCGGCCTTCCGCTCACGCTCGAGTTCGTGAAGTTCAACCACGCGGTGGTGAACGAGACGGTGACGCTGGCCTACACGCCCGACTCGCTGGGCTACGATCCGCCCGACACGCTCAACGTGACGCTCCCGTACGGGCTTCACGACGACTTCGAGCTCGATCAAGGATGGACGCTGGACACGACCGACACGGCGGTCAACGGCAAGTGGGAGCGGGGCGATCCGGTCGCGACCTTCGACGGCGCCACCATGGTGCAGCCGGAAGACGACGCGTCCGCCAACGGCACGCAGTGCTTCCTCACTCAGAACAACGCGCCGGGAGCGGGCGAGGACTTCTCCGAAGTCGACGGCGGCGTCACGACCCTCGTCTCGCCGATCTTCAACGCCACCGTCTATCACCATCCGATCCTCAATTACCGCCGGTGGTACAGCAACAACACCGGCACGCGGACCGACGACTCGCTCCGGGTCGAGATCAGCTCGAACGGCGGCACGAGCTGGCAGACGCTCGAGCTGCTCATCGCCTCCGACCGGAACTGGACCTTGAAGAGCTACCAGCTCGATCAGCTTCTCGCGGTCACGGACAGCATGCGCTACCGCGTCAAGGTGTGGGATCGTAAGGGACCATCGATCGTCGAGGCCGCGCTGGACGAGGTCTACATCACCGAGAACACGACCGACGTCGAGGACGACCCGACCGCTGGGCGCGCGATCGCCTTCGAGCTTTCGCCGAGCGCGCCCAATCCGCTGGCCGGCGGCGGCTTCACGCGCATCCGCTTCAGCCTGCCGCGGAGCGCGGCGGCTCAGCTCTCCATCTTCGACGTGCAAGGCCGACGGGTGGTCGATCTGGTCGACGGCATCATGCGTCCGGGCGCGTACGTCGCGACCTGGGACGGACGCGATCGCGCGGGACATCGCTGCGGCGCGGGGCTCTATCTCTATCGCCTGAGGCAAGGCGACCAGCGGGACGAAGGACGAATCGTTCTGATCCGCTGATCGACTCCCGAGCGTGACCGACTCCCCAGTTTTGGGGAGTTGGAGGCAAGGACCAACCATCGGCATGCTCCTTCCCTGCGTCGCGCGGGAAGGAGTC
>CAZZAH010000430.1:0-4158 GCA_964652115.1 uncultured bacterium
CGGCTCCACGCTTCCACAGAGAAAGAGCAGGTCGATCGGGGCCGCCCCTTCCGGCTCGAGGCCCTCCGGCAACGACGCCGAGCACAACCTTCGGCCGAACGAGAAGGAGCCGAACGATGCGGGTCGTTCGGCTCCTTGGTGGAAGCGAGAGAGTCGAGTCCTACTTCATGACCATCATCTTCCGCGAGAGCTCACGCCCGTTCGCGTTCAGGCGATAGAAGTAGGTGCCGGCCGGGACGCGTGTGCCGTCATCGCGTGTCCCATCCCAGTCGAGCACATGCGATCCGATCGTGAGCTCCGAGTCGACCAGGCGACGCACCACGCGGCCGCCGACGTCGATGATGTCGAGCTTGACCGCGCCCGCGCTCGGCAGGCTGAGGATCAACTGGGTCGAGCCGCTGAAGGGGTTGGGCCGGTTCTGGCTCAACACGATCGCGTTGGCCCGCGCGTCCTCGACCCCGGTCTGCGCGCAGTTCGGGTTGTCGAAGATCACGTTGATGTCGTTGCCGCGGCTGGTGCGCGGCGCGATGCGGTAGGTGCCGAAGGCGTAGCGCAGGATGCCCGTCATGTCGACGCGATCCCCGATGCACGCGGCGTAGGAAACGTTCTGGAGCCCGTCGAGATCGGTGCCGGCGGTGTCGGGGAGCTGCTTGAGCAACCACTCGCGGAAGACCGGTCCCGCGGTGCCGGCCAGCGAGTCGACCGTCGCGTTCGAGATCTTCACCAAGCTGTACTCGTAGGGCTCCGCCACGCGGTTCGCGCTGCGGTACTTGATCTGGCCCGCGGTCACGTTCGAGACGACCGGGTTGCCCTGGAATCCGAAGTTCTGGAAGTTGTTGTGGCCGAGGCTGAATCCGATCTGGGTCGCGCCGTTGAACTCGCTCACCACCCCGGTCGCCTGCACGCGATCGCCGACCTTGTTGTTGCCGAAGGACGAGACGCGCACGTAGATGCCGTCCCAGGTGCCGCCGTCGGCGTCCTGGATGTAGTAGTAGTTGCCTTCCGACGCGGTCACCTTGCCCTCGACCGTCACGATCTCGTTGACCAGCGGCGAGGCGTCGTTCGTGCCCGGGTTCGACACGAACTGGATCTGCTGGATCGGCGTCAGCCCCGAGCGGAAGTTGGCGGTCTGGTTCGGGTCGCCCAGAAGGCCGCTGGTCGACTTCACGCCGTTCACGATGATCTGCTCGGGCGCGCCGTTCGGGAGAACATCGGTCGTTAGCTTGACCAGCTTCGTGTTCACGTCATCACGCTGCGCCGAGATGACCGAGAAGCCCGAGGCGAGCTCGTAGTTGTTCGGGTTCTCGGAGGTCGGCTCGTCAACGTCGACCGCGAACTCGACCGCGACCTTGTTCGTGCCGGTCGAGTAGCCGCCGAGGAGCACCGGCTTGCACGGGCCGCCCAAGTCGGTAGCACAGTCGCGCGGGCAGATCTTGTACTTCGCGTGATCGAAGTAGAGGACGCCGGCGACGAACGAAAGCTGCGTGCCGGCATCGGGCACGTCATAGATGAAGTCGCTGCCGGCCGAGTGCGTGTCGACGAGGAGCGAGTCGCCCGTGCCGATCGCGGCCGCGGTCGAGACGTACCACTCGTTGAAGGCGTCCGGCGCGCGCGAGAAGAGGGAAGGATCGGTGCGATCGACGCGGATGAGCACGCTTTCGTAGGGCTCGGCCAAAGCGCCCGTGTCGTTGACCTCGCTGATCAGGCAGTTGACCGGGGCCGGGATCGTTCCGGTGCCCACGATCTGGAACGACCCGCCGCCGACGTTCATGTCGATCTCGGTCAGATCGAAGAACTCCGCGGTGGTGCCGGAGAGGTTGACCAGGTCACCGCGACGCACCGCCCCGTTCGAGCCGTTGGTGAAGTACCAGATTCCGCTCCACTGGCGCTGCCAGGTCGGATCCGGAGTCGGCTCCTGCGCGAAGAACCCGAACGCGCCGACCGCGGTCACGACCAGGTTGTCGCACTGCACGAAGGTGCCCGGCAGGACGATCCCGAGCTGGATATCGAAGAGCGAGGTGTCGGCTTTGGCGGTGCCCACAAGGACGCCGCTTGCCGCACACAGGCCCAAGGCGAGCGCGGAAAGGCGCAGTTTCATGAAAAGGTTCCCCTCCTGGGTGGGTGATCATTGGGTCGATCCGCGATACAGACGGACGCGGAACCTCGGGATCTCGGAGCCCACGATTTAGAAGCCCAGTGGATCTGGAAGCCCACCGGACCAAGAAGTGTGGCTCGCTCCGGGAAAAGCTCTCTGAAGGCGGGGAAAGTATAAAATCCCGCGCCAATCGGGTCAATCGCGGCGGCGTGTAGATTCGGTGAGCGAAGCTCGGCGACCGCCGTTAGGAGGCGCCGAAACGCCGGGCGCCCGGCGCCTGATCAGAGGCCGAAGAGGCGCCGCAGGAGCGCCGCGCCGTACTTGTTGACCAGCGGGACCGGAGGATCTCCGGCGCTCGGTCGATTGGCCAGGCTGAGCGGCAGCGTCAAGAGCACCGCCCGGCCCGCGCCGGCTTCCCGGAGGAGGCCGATCCAGGCGTCCTTGCCCTCGGGATCGGGTAGAGCGCCACTCAGTGTGGGCAAATTCTCGCGGAGCTTGAAGAGCCCCTCGGTCCCCTCGGAGGCGAGCACGAAGTCGGCCGACACCACCGTCGTTCCATTGCCGAGGGTATCCGCGGTCGCGACAAAGTCGATATCGAAGCCGGAGAAGCGCGGGAGCGAGATGTCGTTCCGCCCCGCGACGTGGAAGAAGTCGTCGACCCCGAAACGCGCGCGAGCGAAGGCGACCGAGAGGCCGGCGTTGTTGCCGACCGCGTTCGTCGCCGCGATCAGCACGCGGCCGCCGTCGTCGAGGTATCGGCTCAAGCCGCTCTCCGCCAGCTTGAGGTTCGCGAGCATCGAGGCGTCGTTGCCGACGTTCGGCAGCCCGGAGTACCACACCACTCCCTTGAAGAACGAGAGAAGCGGGTAGACCTCTTGGGCACTTCGGAAGCCGCCGCGCGTCTTGACGTCGTAGACGAAGTAGTTGCCGGGCGCGACCGAATCGAGCACGGCGCGGAAGAAGGCGTCCTCGCGCGCGAAGCCCGGGACATCGTTGCTCACGTTGTCGATCAGGAGGTACTCGCCGGTCGGCTCGCGCACCGTCCACGTGTGGCTGATCACGTTGCTCGGCGCGAGCGATTCGTCGAACGCTTGCGCCTTCACCGTGCGCACGCCGAAGCGCCCCTCGAAGTCTTCCGGCACGAGCGCGACGAGCGTGTCGGAGACGATCGGCGCGGCGGTCGAGTCGGCTCCATCCAACCAGTAGCGGAAGCGGCGCACCGATTGGCGTCCGTCGAGATCGCGCGGCGACCACGCGAAGGTCACGGCCGGAAGGCTCGAATCGGGAAGCGTGATCGCGCCGCTCCAGTTGAGCTCGGGGATCCAGTTCCTTACCTTGAAGCGCTGCGTCTTTCCCGTCGGATCGGGCGCGTTCTGGTCGTCGAGCGCGCGCACCACGAAGGTGCGCTCCGCGTAGTCGCCGCCCGTCGGGACCGTGAAGGTGTCGGTCGTGGCGGTGGTGAAGACGAAGCTGGTGTCGGCCGGCCAGCGGATCGCGCCCTCGGGCGGCGTCCAACCGCCGTCCCACTTGATCAGGTAGCCGATGACGGTGCCATCGGGATCGCTGCCCCACCAGTGGAGGATCTGCCGGTAGTCGAGCGTGTCGAGGTCGGCGCCCTGCACCGAAAGGTAGGTAAGGGGTGGGACGTTCCCGGGAAGCGGCCCTTCGGAATCGGAGCAGGCGTGAAGGAGCAACGCCGACGCGACGAAGAGGAGGAGCATCCACGCGAGCCGCGTTCCGCCGCGCGCGCGCTTGATCGGCCGAACACTCTCGGTGGCGATCCTTGCCTGGCCTTCTGTCCGCTGCTCCACTCTCGTCTCTCCCTCTTCCGCGCGCGACCGGCGCGTCGGCTACTTCAGAATGAGGAACTTCCCGAACTGCGTCTTCTTCGTGTTCGAATCTTCGACCGAGAAGACATAGAGCCCGCTCGCCACGCCTTGGTCGCTTCGGGTCACCAGATCCCACGCCGCCATTCCGCCCGAGAGGGTCGGGATGTCGCTCTCCGGATTCCGCACGTCGGTCGGATCGAAGATGCCGCGGATCTCGGTCGCGTCATAGGTCGA
>CAZZAH010000431.1:0-4150 GCA_964652115.1 uncultured bacterium
TTCCTCGAGGGCGCCTCGCACCCCGAGGAGCTGGTCGAAGAGTGCGCGCGCCTCGGTCTGCCCGCGCTGGCGCTGACCGATCGCGACGGCGTCTACGGCCTGATCCGCGCGCACGTGAAGGCGAAGGAGCTCGGCGTCCAGATCATCCACGGCGCCGACGTCACGCTCGAAGACGGCTCGAACCTCGTCCTGCTCGCCGCTGATCGCCCGGGCTACGCGCAGCTCTGCCGCCTGCTCACCGCGGGCCGTCTTCGCTCACCGAAAGGCGAGAGCCGCGTCACGTGGGAGGAGGTCTGCCATCACGCCGGCGGCTTGATCGCGATCTGGGGCGGCGCGCGAAGCCTGCTCACGCAGGAGGCCGATCCGCTCTTCATCGCGCGACGGCTGCGCGATGCCTTCGGCGATCGGCTCTACGCGCTCGTCACGCGGCACCATCGGCCGGAGGAGCTGCACGAGGAACGCCGCCTGCGCGAGCGCGCCGGCCGCTATGGGCTGCCGCTTCTCGCCGGCGTCGAGGTGCTCTATCACACGAGCGCACGACGCGCGCTGCAGGACGCGCTGACCTGTCTTCGCCACGGCGTCACCCTCGCGACCGCGGAACGCCTGACCAAGCCGAACGCCGAGCACGGCCTCAAGACCCCGTCCGCGATGCACGCCCTCTTCGCCGACGACATCGCCGCGCTTGCACGCACGCGCGAGATCGCCGAGCGCTGCACCTTCTCGCTCGACGAGATCCGCTACCGCTATCCGAGCGAGCGCCTGCCCGAAGGCCACACCACCACCGAGTGGCTGCGCGAGCTGACGCGTCAGGGCGCGCGCGAACGCTATCCGCGCGGTGTCCCCGCCAACGTCACGCATCAGCTCGACAAGGAGCTCGACCTCATCGCCGAACTCGAGTACGACGGCTACTTCCTCACGATGTGGGAGATCGTCCGCTTCTGCCGTCAGGCGAACATCCTCTGCCAGGGGCGCGGCTCGGCCGCGAACAGCGCCGTCTGTTACTGCCTCGGCATCACCGCGGTCGATCCGGTGCGCATGGGCCTTCTCTTCGAGCGCTTCCTCTCGCGCGAGCGCGCGGAGCCACCCGACATCGACCTCGACATCGAGCACAACCGGCGCGAAGAGGTGATCCAGTGGGTCTACTCGAAGTACGGCCGGAGCCATGCCGCGATGGTGGCGAACTTCATTCGCTACCGCACGCGCTCGGCCGTACGCGAGGTGGGGAAGGTGCTCGGATTCCCCGAGACCGAGCTCGATCGGCTCGCGAAGGTGCTTCCGCTCTACGAAGCGGTCACGCCCGAGATCCTGCGCGGCGCGGGCTTCGATCCCGACAATCCGATCCACCGGCATCTGCTGCAGCTCTCGATCGAGATCCAGGACTTTCCGCGGCACCTCTCGATTCACCCGGGCGGCTTTCTGCTTGGACACGAGCCGGTGCATGACCTGGTGCCGATCGAGAACGCCACCATGCCGGGCCGCACCGTCATCCAGTGGGACAAGGATGACCTCGAGAACCTGGGCCTCTTCAAGGTCGACCTGCTTGGCCTCGGCGCGCTGCATCAGCTGCATCTCTGCTTCGATCTCCTGAAGAAGCACTGGGGCGACGAGCCGACGATGGCGACCATCCCGCCCGACGATCCGCAGACCTTCGACATGATCTGCAAGAGCGACACGGTCGGCGTCTTCCAGATCGAGAGCCGCGCGCAGATGGCGATGCTGCCGCGCCTGCGTCCGCGCAACTACTACGACCTCGTGATCGAGGTGAGCATCGTGCGGCCGGGGCCGATCTCGGGCGGCATGGTGCATCCGTACCTGCGGCGTCGGAACGGCGAGGAAGAGGTGCTCTACCCGCATCCGTCGCTCATTCCGGTGCTGCAGAAGACGCTCGGCGTGCCGCTCTTTCAGGAGCAGGTGATGAGCCTCGCCGTGACCGCGGCCGACTACACGCCGGGTGAGGCCGATCAACTGCGCCGCGACATGGCGGCGTGGCGCTCGACCGGCAAGATCGAGCGGCATCGCGATCGATTGATCTCGCGCATGAAGCAGAAGGGAATCGCAGAGGAGTTCGCCATCCGCGTCTTCGAGCAGATCCGCGGCTTCGGCGAGTACGGCTTCCCCGAATCGCACGCCGCGAGCTTCGCGCTCATCGCCTACGCCACCGCGTGGCTGCGTTGCCACTACCTCGAGGCCTTCACCTGCGCGCTCCTGAACGCGCTGCCGATGGGCTTCTACTCGCTCTCGACCATCGTGCACGACGCGATCCGCCACGGCGCCGTGCTTCGCCCGATCGACGTCACGCGCAGCGATTGGGAGTGCCTGCTCGAGGAGCTGGGCCCGCAACCTCCGAGCAAAGACCAAGCGCCGATGCCCGATCGCAAGCGCTTCGCCCTCCGCGTCGGCTTCCGCTTCATCAAGGGGATGAGCGAGTCGGAGGCGCGCCGCATCGAGATCGCGCGACGTGAACGGCCCTTCGACTCGATCGAGGATCTCGCGCGACGCGCACGGCTCGAGCCCGATGCGATGTCGCGCCTGGCCGCGGCGGGCGCGCTTCTCCCCTTCGGGAAGGGCCGGCGCGATGCGCTCTGGGAAGCGCGCGGCGTCGATCGCGACGGGGACCCTTCGCTTGGCTTCACCGGCCGCGCGTCACGCGCGACCTTCGCTCCCCTGAGCCGCTTCGAGGCGATCGCGTGGGACTATGACCGGATGGCGCACAGCACCGCCGCGCATCCGCTCGCACCGCTTCGCCTGGAGCTCGCGACGCAAGGGCTGCCCGACGCGCGCACCATCGCGTCGATGCCGAACGGACGTCGTGTGCGCTTCGCCGGCCTCTGCATCAGCCGACAGCGGCCCGGCACCGCGTCGGGCGTCTGCTTCATGACGCTCGAGGACGAGAGCGGCTTCGTGAACGTGGTGGTGTGGCCCGACGTCTTCGAGCGCTACCGAATGATCGCGCGCACCGTGTCGTTTCTCGGCATCACCGGGAAGCTGCAGGTCGAGCAGGGGGTCACGCACCTGGTGGCGGAGGAGCTGTGGGAGCCGACCGTGCGCTCGCGGCCGCGCAACGTCGGCAGCCACGACTTTCACTGACCGGCGCCGACCTTCACTCGCGCGATCCGTCGGTCCGTCTACGCTCGAGTCGCTTCGTGAATCGAAAGAGTGCGAAGACGCCGGCGAAGAGCACCAGCGAGACGATCGCCGCGGGGAGCGCCGCGCCGCGATGCCCCGCCAGGAACTGCTCGAGCGCCGCGACCAACAGCCAGATCTGAACGATCAGCAACACGGCGATCAGCGAGAGCGCTCCGTTGATCGCGGTCAGGCGGCGCTTTTCCTCGACCTGGGCGGTCGGCTCAGCGGAGCGAACTGCGGAGCGGCCGCGCATCAGACCTCCTCCTCGCCCGCGTTCTCGATCCCGACCGCGATGATGCGTGACCCGCGCCGCTCAAGCTTGATGCGAGGCAGCGGGCGTGGCGGCGGCCCCTGCAGCACGCGACCATCCCGCGCCGAGAAGAAGCCATGGTGACAAGGGCACTCGATCCGCTTGCGCTCGGGGTCGTAGAAGACGGCGCAGGAAAGATGGGTGCACTTCTGGCTGAACGCGACGTAACGATCCTGCTCCGCGCGAATCAGGATGCACGCATCCTTCTCCTCCGGATAGGCGAAGACCTTCACACCGCCGACCGGGATCTCGCTCGCGTCCGCGAGGTCGAGCTCGAGCTCGACCGGCGCGCGGCGAGCGAGCGACTTCGCGAAGATCACCAGGTTGCCGACCACCATCGCGAGGCTGGTCAGGGTGAGGAACTTCGCGAACTGCCGGCGATTGACGTAGCGCTCGTGAAGCGAGTCGATCGAGAACTCATCGCGCCAGAGCGGCGGCTTGGGTTCGTCCGGCTTCATGCCTCTCCCTCCCACATGTAGTCGACGATGTCGATCGAGATGGCCTCGACCGATTCGGGCGCCATCATGAAGACCTTCGTCCGCACGGTCTGACGGCCGAACTGGAAGACGTTGATCGGTAGCTCGCGGCGCTCCGCCTCGATCTGATCAGGCGGCAGGTAGGCCAGCGCTTGGCTCGGGCAAACCGTCGCGCACATCGGGCGCTTGCCGGCCGAGGTTCGGTCATAGCACATGTCACACTTCATCATCTGCTCGA
>CAZZAH010000432.1:0-4147 GCA_964652115.1 uncultured bacterium
GGGGGTAAGAGCCTAGATACAAAGGGCTTCTAGCGGTTTCTGAGCTCGTCGAGGCAGCGCGCGATGTTGAAGAGATCGAACTCGACCATGCGGAACACGCAGCGGTGCTCCTTCTGGTGCCAGAAGGTGCAGAAGACGAGGTCCTCGGCCTTCTCGGGATTGGCGTAGACCTTGCCGTTCTGGCACTGCTGCCGGGAGATCGGGCAGTAGGGGAACTCCGTCGCCTGGCTCATTCGGGCCTCCTTACCCTTTCGATCGCGCGGCTATGACCCGCGCCGTACGAGGTCGATCCGAACCCTCGTGGAAGCCTGGCCGGGACGGAGCCCCCGGGGGACTCGGACCTCGACCTGCTCTTCCAATGAATTACTTCGGCCGTCGAGGATGATTTCTTCGGTGTGGAGTGAGTCGAGCCCTTTGAGCAGGCTTTCGGGGCCGCGCACGGTCAGCGTGTCGGGGACGACGTGGATCCTGCCCGAGATGGCTACCCCCGCCTCGAGCGCCCCCGCCAGCGTGGGCACGATCGGCAGCGTCTTCTTCCGCGTCCGCTCGATGTCGAGGCTCAAGGTGGTGCGGTCCATCATCGCCTCCACCTGCGCGCGAAAGCCCGAGGGGAAGACGACGTCTTCGGCGGTGAGCGGACGTTGCAGGAGTCCCGGCCTCGCGTCCTTCAGTCGCACGACGACCAACGGGGTCTGCCCGCGAAAGCGGACGAGGTCGCCACCGCGAGCCCGCACCTTGACGCGCACATCACTCGGGACCTCTCCGGCGAAAGCGAGGCCCGGAGGAAGGTCTTCGATCACGATCGGGCAGGAGAGCACCATGATCCGCTCTTCCTTCGAGAAGACGTGGGCGTAGACGGCGAGCGCGAGCACGAGCGAGGTGACCTTGATGCCAAGGTTCTGGAAGATCGACTGGCGCAAGCGTTCCAACATCTCGTTCCCTCGCGAGCCGGCGCAGTATAGGTAGCGCCCCTTCGATGGTCAACGAAGTGCCCGCCGCTTCAGAAGGAGCGCGAGAGGGAAACATTGACGATCCAGAGCGTGAGGTCGTCCTCCACTCGATCGTGCAGCTCTCGTTCGTACTGTAGGAGAAGCGATGCTCGGAGCCCGACCGGCAGCGGCGCGTCCGAGAGCAACGAGCCGCGGAGAAACCGATAGTCACTGCTCGTGCTCGAGAGGTCTACCCCTTCGAGGCTGAGCTCGCGGCAAGGAATCGAGGCGCGGTAGTCCCGAAGACCGATCTCGACTCCAGGCTCGATCCAGGTGGAGGCAGCGTCCCCACGCGAGGCGCTCAACGCAAGCGACCAACCGTTCTGGTCTCGTGGATCCACGCGCTCGTGCCGGAGCCGTTCGTAGCGAAGCTCGCTCGAAAGCACGAGCGTAGCGAGGTCGAGCGGGCCGCTTTGGCCCGGTCGCCACTCGCCACCCAAGCGGGACACGGCCGAGCGGTGGTCCGCGTAGATGCTCGAGTCGATGGCGTACTGAAGGTCGCTCCACTCCTGCCCCAGACGAAGCGATGCGGCGCCTCCGAGTGGGAGGCACACCTCGATCTCCGCACCCTTCTCTTCCAACCCCGGCGAAAGCGAGTCGGCGACGAGGTAGGCACGGTGGTCGAAGCGGAGTGTCCCTCTCCATTCCCAACCATCGAGCCCGATCGGGCGGAAGAGCTCGAGCTCTGTTCGCTGTCGCCGGTAGGCGGTGGAATCGCTCTCGCCCCACCTCCGCGCGAGAGAGCCACGAAGCGCCAGCTCTCCCCAATTCCCGGCCGCGCGGGTGAGCATCACTTCGGGGCGAAAGATGCGGTAGGCGAAGAGCGCGCGAAGCGAGTCGACCGTGGGCTTCGACTCCTCGTCGCGCAGCCGAAGCTGGAGCCCGACCCCGGCCAGGAGGTTCGGACGATCCGCGGTCAAGACGGCGCGATTGGTCTGATCGGCGAGCGTGCTGGCGGAGCCGCCCTGAAGCTCGAGCACATCCTGGAAGGAGAAGATGCCGAACGAGGTCGGCGAACGGACGCCCACCTCGGCCTCCCCGCGAGTGCGCGAGCCGCTCGACTTGATGCGTCCACGGAGCTGAACCGATGAATGCGCATCTCGCCGGAGACCGAGCTCGAGCACGCCGCTGGTTCGCGTTTCGTCCATCCGGAAGCGGAGCGGGACCTCGCTGATCTCGCCGCTCGGGTCCAAGAAGAGGTCCGAGCTGCAGCCCGCTCCAAACCGCTCACGATCGGCGTCGAGCTCGATTCCGAGCTGACCGTTCCAGTGCCACGGCGAAGCGGCGGGAGCGTCGCCGCGCGCAATCGACGAGGTGAGGCCGATCGTGCCGGCGCAGAAGAGCAGGGCGGCCAACCATCCCGATCCGATCAACGAGGGTCCGACTCCTCCGCCGCGCGGCGGGCGATGGCTCGGGCGCTCCGGATCTCGGTATCGGCGCGAATCCACTCGCCCGCGTCGAAGGCGGCGCGCGCCGAGCTCCAATGGGCGCGAGCATCGAGGAGGAGCTTCGATCGCGCGTCGGCATCTTCAGCGGCATCGGCCTCGAGATCGTCGAGCAACTCACCGAGGCTCGTGATCGATTGGTCGATCTGCTCTCGGTCGGGCGACGGCGTGCGCTGCCACTGCGCCTCGAGCGCGAGGGTCCGGGCGATCGCCGCCGCGCGCACCGCCAACCTCGGCCGGCCGTCGCGCCAATGCCCGCGTGCGCGGGAGAGGTACTCGTTCGCTTGGTCGAGCAGTCGGGTCGCGGCCGCGTCGGGATGCTCCTCGACGCTCAGCCTCGCCTCCGCGATCGCGAAGTCTGCCCGATCGAGCACCGCGTCGACGCGTCCGCCGGCCACGCTCGATTGCCCTCGGAGTCTTTGAAGTGCGCGCTGAGCCAAGCTGCGAGCGACCGCAAGCCGGCGGATCGCGGGCCGCAGCTGCGCCTTCGCGTAGGCTTCCCTCGCTCGAGAAAGCTGCTCCCTCGCGGCCGAGAGGAGTTGATCCGCCTCCGCGTCGGGTGTCGCGGCCAGGCGGGCGGCGCCGTCTTGAATCAGGTCGTCAGTGCTTCGGATCAGATCCTGGAGGTCATCGCGAGCACGTTGGCTCGTTCCACATGCACGGAGCGCGGCGTTGACCAGCTTCCTGGCTTCGCGCGTCAGAGCGAGCGCGGCTCGATCTCCGACCTGGGTGCCGCGAGTGAACTGCTCCCGAGCCCGGCCCTGAGCATCCCGAGCCCGATTGAGGAACGCCTGGCCCGCGACGCAGGGGCTATCGCCGAGGTAGTCGGCCGCACGCTCGATTCCGCGGTCGGTGAGCTCGAGCTCGGCCCGGATCTGCTCACGCGATCCTTGGGCGGCGACCGGTCGAACGGCGGCCGCCAGACAGAGAAGCGAAGCGCAGAACAGAAGGGAGGAGCGAAGCAGTCCGCGCCACGCGTGAGGGCGCGAAGACCCGGACCTTCCAATGCTCATCACGCTCGAATCAGGCCGCATCGCGCTCACGCTCCCTACGTCTCCGTCCGGGCCGGGACAGTGGCGTCCCATTCGGTACGCCTTTTCAGACTGGAATCCCATGTCGCTCCATCCGCGAGTAGAGCGTCCGCCGGGTCATTCCGAGGAGTCGGGCCGCGTGGCTCTTGTTGCCGCCCGCCTTCGCCAGCGCCGAGAGAATGTAGCGGCGCTCCTCGTCCTCAAGCGAGATGCCCCCTTCCGGGATCTCCGGAAGCGACTCTCTTGCCGCCGGTTGGGCACCGGCCAACGTCGGAAAGTGCCTTGCCGTCAGCGGCTCGTCCCCGGCCAGAATCAACGCTCGCTCGAGCAGGTTTTCCAGCTCTCGAATGTTGCCCGGGAAGGAATGTCCCAGGAGAAGCTGGAAGGCCTCCGCGGTCATGCGCTCGAGCCCTACCTCTCTTCGCGTCAAGAAGTGTTCCACGAGGAGCGGCAGGTCGTCCCGCCGTTCACGTAGCGGCGGCAGCACGATCGGAAAGACGTTCAGGCGGTAGAAGAGGTCCTCGCGGAAGGTGCCGGCCGTGATCGCCGATTCGAGGTCCCGGTGCGTCGCCGCCAAGATGCGCACGTTCGCTTGGAGCTGCTCCGTCCCGCCGACGCGATGAAAGCTCTTCTCCTCGATCACGGTCAGGACCTTGACCTGAAGAGGAAGCGGCAGGTCCCC
>CAZZAH010000433.1:0-4130 GCA_964652115.1 uncultured bacterium
GTGTCGAACTTCGGCTTGAACGACCTGAGCGGCGTCGAGGTGCACCTGACCGGGCCGGTGAGCGGCGATGCCGTGGTCGACCTCGCCTACGTCGAGAAGGAAACGCTGACGCTGAACGCCGGTTGGTCTCCCGCCGCGCCGGGCGACTACACCTTTGTCGCCTATGTCGTCTATCCCGGCGATGGAGATGCGTCGAACGACTCGCTCACGATCACCGTGCATGTGAGCGATCCGGCGGCGGTCGATCCGCGTGAGGTGGCGAGCTTGCTCCTCGAAGCACCGCGGCCGAATCCATTCAACGCGAGCACTGAGGTGGCGCTGTCGGTGCCGGCGGATCAGGAGACGCGGCTCGCGGTCTTCGCGACCGATGGCCGGCGCGTGGCGAGCTTCGCGATTCCGGCGGGGGCGGCAAGGATCGAGCGTTGGAGCTGGGATGGACGCGACTCACGCGGCGTGCGCGTGCCGAACGGGAGCTACTTCCTTCGCGCGCGGGCGGGGTCGATGACCAGCGTGGCGCGTGTCGTTCTTGCGCGTTAACGGTCCACAGTCGGCTTGAAATCACTTTCGCGGCGGATGATCACGCCCACCAGCCGCGCGAGAGTCAGGGAATAGGTATGAGCACCAATACCAAGTCCAGCATCACGCTTCCGCCCGCGGAGCTGAAGCTCGTGGTCGCGCTGCAGAAGAAGCTCAAGGCCAAGACCAAGGTCGAGGTCGTCCGTCGCGGCCTTCGGCTTCTTCAGGAGTCGACCGATCGCGAAAGTCTGAAGGAGGCTTTCCGTCTTGCTTCGTTGTCGACGCGAGCATCCCTCGGATCGGAGTTGAAATAGCTCGATCATCTCGCTTCCGAAGGTCTGGACGATCGATGAAGAGCCGGCGCGGGACGCTCTACCTTGCCGATTACTCGTTGACCGCTTCGAGCTCGGGCTCGAGCGCCGCGGCCTCGAGCAGATTCGCTTCGAGGACATGTCCGCAGGCCGAGCTGAGGTACTGAAAAGGCGCGTAGGCGCCGTCGATCGGGAACGATCCCTTCACGCCTCCATCGCGCTCGTCCGCGCCGTCCACCTCGAGGGTGGCGCGCACGAATCGATTCGTGCGCCACGCCGCGTCCAGGTAGCGCGAGTCGCGCGTCTCCTCGTGCAGGAGGATGCAGCAGGCGGCGAGCTCCGCCGTACCCGCGAGACAGGACCAGGTCACGGCGGGCGTCCAGTCGGCATGCAGTCGTCCCGCGAGGAAGCCGCCCTGCGTCATCGATTCGATCAGCGGATCGGCGCAGTCCTGCGCGCGGCGAAGCACATCGGGTCGCCGCGCGTAGCGATGGAGCTCGATCAGGCCGCGGAGGGCGACGGCGATCGCCCTGCTGGTCGGCGCGTTTGCGCTGCTCGCCGGTGCTTTCGCGCTGCTCGAATTCCCATCGTCGAGCCAGCCGTTCTTCCGCTGGCGCGCGAGGGTCCAAGCGACCTGCCTCTCCGCCGCCTCGGCATAGCCGTGCCCCGGTTCGACCCGCGCGGTTTCGAGTAGTGCGCAGACGATGCGAGCCGCACGCCCGCCATCCGCGCCGGCGCTCGGTGAAGCGGACTCATCGCCCCAGGTGCCGTCGTCTCGCTGTCGCGCGAGAAGCCAGTCGGCCGTGGAGCGCATTCGATCGCGGAGCTCCTTCCGGCGTTCGGCTCCGGCCGCGACCCCATGGAGAACCTGCGCGGTCACGAGGATCGAGGGCTCAGCCGTCGCCTCGCGCCCTCCGGCGAAGGAGCCGTCCTCGCGCTGCAAGGGGAGCAGCCAGTCGACCGCTCGCATCGCGCTCTGCGCGAGGGCGTCGTCCTCGAGGCGCGAGGCGGCATTGAGCAGGAGAGGCACGAGGGCGCCGGTCGACTCGGGGGATGCCGCGCCCCAACCAGTGAGGAGGCTCCAGTGCCGCGCGAAGCCGCCGCCGCCTGCGTCCTGTGCGCGCGCGAGCCAGCGGAGGAGCGCCGCGATCGCGTCGCTCGAGCCCGGATCGACGCGAGGGCCACGCCTTCGATCGCGGCGGGCCTCCTCCTGCGCGCGCTTGGGGAGGCTTTGGATCTGGCGTGCTTCCCGGATGGAGCGCAGGACGGCGCGGAGCACGAATCCTCCTCTTGGCTCGATGGAACGCGGTCGGCGGCGTGCGGCCGGACCCCTCGCTCCCTATCGGCCAAGAACGTGCTGAGCTTGCGAACGCGAGGAGGTTACTTCTCGTCCTCGGCCATCGCGCGGCGGAGGCTCAAGGGCCGCATGTCGGTCCAGACCTCCTTCACGTACTCGAGGCATTCGGCCTTGGTGCCGCTCTTGCCCGCGTCGCGCCAGCCGGCCGGGTTCTCACGATCGGCGGGCCAGAGCGAGTACTGCTCCTCGTGGTTCACCACCACCTTGTAGATCGTCTTGTCATCGGGATCGTCGCTGAACATCGGTCCTCCCTTATCCAACATCGCTCAGGATCGGAAGCGTGGCGAGACCTTGCGGCAGGATGTAGCCGGCGCGATCGAGGCAGCTCGCGAGCGCGTCCTCGAGCGACGCGCGCGGCGTCATGCCCATGCGCGTGACCGCATCGTCGGGCAAGGACGAGATGAGCTGCACGCGATAGCGCTCTGCCTTCCAGCGGATGCCCCACGCGGTCTGGCCGTTGATCTTGTAGTTGCTCACCAGAAGCCGCGCGGTCGCGTCGGCGCCGCCCGGCACGAACCAGTCGAGGAAGTCGGGCTTGCCCAACCCGTCGGCGCACTCGGCCAGGAGAATCAGGTCGCCTCCATCGGCCAAGACGACCCGCGCGTGCTCGAGCGCCTTGTGCGATTGGATCATGTTCTGATCGCGCGGCGCGCCGCCGACGCTCGCGATCACGAGGTCACGTCGCGTCGCCACCGAAACGGAGTGATCGGCCAGATACTCTGCGCATCCGCGACGATGCGCGGCGAACCAGTCGCCCGCGTAGAGCGCGACGATGCGGCCGCGCGCGTCCAGCACCGAGTTCAAGAGATAGCTCGGCCCGAAGAGGCGCGCCGCGTCTTCCATGTCTTCACTCACGGGATTGCCGTCGAGCGCGGCGGTGGCGACGCCCGGGGCCTTCGATAGCGTGACGCGATCGAAGCCGAGCAGATGATTCGCCTGGATCGAGCGATCCGACGCGCAAGCGGGAAGCAGGCCTTTGCGCCCGCCGCTGAAGCCGGCGAAGTAGTGGAAGCCGATCGCGCCGATCAGGATCGTGCGGTCGACCTCGAGCAGCCTGCGGTTGATTTCGACCGGCGTCCCTCGCGGCGTGATGCCGATGCGCACCAGGCCCGACTCGTCGAAGGCATCGTGGCAATGCAGGACCACGCGCGCGCGAACCTCGGGGCTGACGATCGCCTCGATCTCCGCGTCCGTTGGCGCCCGATGAGTGCCGGCGCCGATCAGAAACTCGATCCGGCCATCGGCGAGCCCGAGCTCGGTGAATCGTTGCAGCAAGAGCCGCGAGATAAGAGCCGAGCCGCTGGCGCGCGTCGCGTCGGGCACCACCACGAGCACGCGATCGCGCGGGGTCACGACCTGCGAGAGCGGAGGAGAGCCGATGCCCGCTTCCATCGCCTCGAGCAGCGCGGCATCGCTGAGCTCGCCTTGCTCCGGCGCCCCGCTCGCGAGCACGCGAAAGCGCGCGGGATCGTAGTCGAAGGGGATCTCGGTCCGGCCGTAGGGGAGAAGGACGCGCGCCGAACGCTCGGTCATGCCCCGAGCACGCGCGCGAGACGCTGCACGCCCTCCTCGATGCGGTCGGGCGTTGACGCGCTGAAGTTGAGGCGAAGGGCCGAGCGCTCAGGTCTTGCGCCCGGCGCCGCGAAGGCCGCGCCGGGCAGAAAGGCGACCCGTTCGTCGCGCAGAGCCCGCGCAAGCAGGTCGCTCGCGTCTATCTCCTCCGGCAGCTCGACCCAGGAGAAGAAGCCGGCGCGAGGAAGGTTCCAGTGCGTCTCGGGCGGAAAGTGGTGCTCGAGCGCGCGAAGGAGCGCGTCACGCCGCAGTCGATACTCGGTGCGAAGCCGCGCCACGTGATCGTCGAAGCCGCCCGAGGCGACGAAGGCCGCGACCGCGCGCTGTCCCACCGTCGCCATGTTGATGTCGCTCGACTCCTTGAGCGAGGAGAG
>CAZZAH010000434.1:0-790 GCA_964652115.1 uncultured bacterium
CGCCCGGCGGATGGCGGGGCGGGTGGCGCCTCGGGGAGTGATTTATGCCGAGGACATTCAGCCGGAGATGCTGGAACGGGTGCGGATGCGGGCCGGGGAGGAAGGGATCGGAAACATCCGGACGATCCTCGGAACCGAGACCGATCCGAAGCTGCCGGCGGGCGGGATCGACCTGATTCTTCTGGTAGACGTGTACCACGAGTTCCAGAAACCGAAGGAGATGCTGGCGCACCTGTTGAAGGCGCTGGCGCCAGGGGGCCGGGTCGCTTTGGTCGAGTACCGGTTGGAGGGGGACACGGCCCTCAAGATCAACGTCGAGCACCGGATGTCGGTCGAGCAGGTGCTCGGCGAGTGGGTTCCGGCGGGCTTTGAGCTGGTGGAGCGGAACGAGAGCCTGCCGACGCAGCATCTTTTCTTGTTCCGCAGGCGGTAGAGGCGCCCGAAGGAATTCGTCCGTCGTCATCCGTCGAGCGGTCGGCCCGCTCCCGGGCTCGCTTGAATCTCGGTAAAGATCGCCGAAAGGCGGCAGGAATTCGGCCGGCTCCTCCGGAAGCTCGTTCTACCCACCCGCCGGTTGGGTGAAGTCCCTCAAGAATTCGGGAACTTCGCGGTGAAATTCAGTGAAGTCCCCGAAAAAACGGGTGAAGTCACGCGAAAAACAAGTGAAGTCCCCGAAAAGAACGCTGAAGTCCCGCAGAAGTTCGCTGAAGTCCCGCAGAAATTCGCTCAAGTCCCCAACTAAATTGGTGAAGTCCCACAGAAATAAGATGAAGAACCACAAGAATAAACG
>CAZZAH010000434.1:800-4126 GCA_964652115.1 uncultured bacterium
CTGAAGTCCCCCAAGAATTCACTGAGGTCCCGCAGAAAATGGGTGAAGTCCCTCAGGAAATCCCTCAAGTCCCCTAGAAATTTGTTAGCGATCCTCTCGACCCGTAGGAATCTGGACGTTTAGGTCGGCCTTGGCGCGCAGGTAGGCGAAGTACCCAGGTTCGAGCGGGTTTTGCAGGAGTTCGTCGAGCAGCGGGAGAAAGTAGGCCAGCGATCGGATCGGCGCCAGAGTCGGGGCCTCTGGATCGCGGCAGCTCCGTCTCGCGATGGCAAGCTTGAAGGCGGTATCGAGGAGGTCCAGGGGGACGCCGCGATCGAAGAGCTGTCCTGCGAGGCGTCGATCGTTGGGGGAAGGACGGCGGGCCGCCGTGTGGGGAAGCCCGCAGTAACGATCGAGCAGTCGTTTCAGGTAGTCGGCGCGGTCGAGGCTCATGCCGAGCGTGTCTTGCGTCGGGCTGCAGCTTCCGCTTCGCTTTCTCGCCGCCGGTAGCTGTCGCCCTCGATGAGGGTGACGTCGGCGTGATGGGTGAGTCGGTCGATGAGGGTGACGATGCAGGTGGCATTGGGAAAGATGGTGTTCCAATCCTTGAAGGCAAGATTGGTGGAAACGAGCAAGGAGCGCCGTTTTTCGTAGCGCGGGTTGATCACTTTGTAGAGGAGATCGGCGGCGTGATCGTCGTAGGAGAGATAGCCAATCTCGTCGATGCAGAGCAGATGGGCTCGGGTATAGGCGGCGATTCTCTGCCGTCGGCGTTCGGGGGAGTCGCACTGGACATCGTCGAGGAGCTCGGTGGCGGTGCGGAAAAGGACAGAGTAGCCGGCGAGGACGGCTTGGTCGGCGATGTTTTTGGAGAGCAGGGTCTTCCCGACGCCGTTGGGGCCGAGCAGGACAAGGTTTCGCCCTTCGCGGAGGAATTCCAGAGAAAGAGCTCGTTCGAGCAGCGGTCGATCGATTTTCTTCGGCCAGTTCCAATCAAAGTCGGCGATGGGCTTGAAGGCCCCGAGCCGACTTTTGACGCGCCGCCGTTCGAGCGAGCGTCGGGAGCGATGGGCAGCCTCGCTGCGGACGATCTCCTCGAGCAGCTCACGCGGTGCGAGACGGCGCTCGATAGCTCGCGCGAGGAGATCGTCGAGGGAGGCGGCGGTGGCGTCCAGGCCGAGGGCATGGAGCTGCGTGGCGAGGTCATTCATCGTCATCCTCCGGATCGGTTGCGGCGAGTTGGTCGTAGCCGCTGAGGGGATGGGGTTGGACGTGCAGGTTGGCGAGGTCGGGGCGGTCGGCGAGATCGACCGTCAGGGGAGGTTGGCGGTTCTGATCGCGGCGGTACTTCTCGATCAGAAATTCCACGGAAGCGAGAGTGGGGGTACTGCGTTGGAGGGCTTCTTGGAGCGCGGTGCGCAAGAGGTCGGCGCCGTAGAGAGCGAGCAGCCGAGAGAGGCGGTCGGTCAGGCGAGGGGTGTTGCGATGGCGCGGGAAAGCCGCGTCGAGGAAGCGTTCGACCTCAGGGACGGCCCGTCGGAGCGGCGAGGCGGCCGCCGAGCCGCGAGCCGCTCCTTTGATCTTGAGCAGCTCCGCCACGTGGGCTGGATCGGTGATTTGCTCCGCTTGGCGGTAGGAGCGCGGGTGCCGGGCGATCTCCTGGAGGCCATCGAAGATCCGGACCTGATCGCCTTCTGCGACGAGGACCAGTTCTTTACCGGCCGCAGCGGGCGGGATCGAGTAGTCGTTGCGGTCGAAGCGGACCCAGAGGGTCTTGGCGCTACGTACCGAGGTGCGTTGGCTGGTATCGAGGGGATTGTGGGGCAAGGCCAGTAGGCGCGGTTTTTCCTCGGAGTCGAAGACTTCGGCGCAGCAGCGGGCTTTGTCGTCGGGCCAGGGGCGAGGGCCGGCGACTTCGGCGGCCCAGCGTCCGACGCTCGCATTCAAAGCTTCCAGAGTGGTAAAGCCCTGCGCGGCAAAGAAAGAGTCGCGGAGATAGCGAATCGAGCGCTCGACGTGCCCCTTCTCGTTGCCCCGGGCGACGTGACAGGGGCGAGCTTGGAAGCAATAGTGCCCGGCCAGCTCGAGATAGCGCGGATGAAACCGGATCTGGTGACCGCGACGCTCCAGCACGACCGAGCGAAGGTTGTCGGTTTGCACGATCCGTGGCACGCCGCCGAAGTGCTCGAAGGCGTGGACGTGGCCGCGCAGGAAGCTGGCGAGGCTTTGGTCGAAGAAAAACTCCACGTACATCATCCGCGAATAACTCAAGGTCAGGACGAAGGCGGAGAGACGGCGCTCGGCGCGACCGAGAGTGACCTTGCCGAAATCGGCCCAGTCGACCTGCCCCGCTTCGCCCGGCAGGGCCTGGAGGCGAGTGAAGACCTCGCGTCGGTTCGGACGGAGCTTGCGCACCACCCGGCGCACCTGCACGACGCTGCCCGCAAAGCCTCGCTCGCGGAGCATCCGGTACAGCACCGTCGAGCACAACCGGGGATAGCGCTCTAGCGTCTCCCGAAGCAGAGGAAGGTACGGGTCGGTGATCCGGAGGCGCGGCGTCCGCGGCGGGGGTGGCCCCGACGGACGATTCAACGCCCTCCGTATGGCATCCGGATGCACGCCAAGCTGGGCTGCGAGGGTGCCGATCTTCCAGTGCTCGGCGTAGTACAGACGACGAATCTCGGACAAGGCTTCGGCATCGAGCATGGCTCACCTGGCCTCCGCCGTCCGGGTCCGTCCACTCGCTCGTACCGCGGCACACCACACAGCAGCCGACGGTTGGCTCTCGCTGCTCACAAGCCACCTCCCACGGCCGCTGGCTCGTCGCCTGCGGTGCGCAGGACGCCAGCGGCTCCGCGCAAAGCGTCGCTCCTCTTTCAGCCTTCTCGGAAGAGGGGACCCTTACGGGGGAAAGCCCGGCTCGCCGCCGGGCTCGGTACTCGCGCTGATGACGAGCGTTGTTGTCCCGGCCTTGAGGCGTCGCCAGATGGCGCTTCTTGGACTCGCGCCGCAGCGCATGACGCGCGATCTCGCGACACGCCCGCGATCCGTACCGATACCCACGGTCGCAGCCGCAACAGATCCAGAAAGGGCGCTCGCAGCCACGGCAGTGCCGCACATGAAGGACAGGCACCTCATTCGACGGCATCGGAGCCTCCAGAGCCGGCGCCCTGGACAACCGCTTTCCGTCTATGCGAGGCTGTCTACCTGCTTGGTGTTGCCTCGCCCCTTCGACGGGCGGCGGAATACCACCTCAAGACCCCGGCGCCTACCGGGGTCGTTTTCTTTCTACCGGCTCCCACGAGAATACCCCGCCTACCCCGGACCCCCACCACCCCCCCCGCCAC
>CAZZAH010000435.1:0-4113 GCA_964652115.1 uncultured bacterium
CGTGCTCGAGCTGATAGAGGAGATCCCGCTCCTTCGATCCGCGCTTCTCGAATTCCTGGAGCGCGACGTTTGGGTCTCCGGCGCGAAGCGCGCTGGTCACGCGCTCGAGGTTCGCGCGATGGGATGCGCAGCCGCTCGCGAGGAAGAGCACCAACGCGAGCAGAGGCAAGACGCATCTGCCCAGTGCGGCTCGGCAGGCCAGGCTCATCGGCTCGGGGCAGCGCCGGCTGCTCATGCCGGCTCCGCTCAGGGCTTGTACTTCTTGGTCGAGACGAACTTCTTGATCTTCTTTTGGCCGATCCAAGCCTTCACGTTCGTCTCGATGTTCACGAGGGTCAGATCGACCTGGTAGTACTTGACCTCGTCTCCGCTCTCGCGATCGTTGATCTGGTTGATTTCGCCGATGAGCATGAAGTCGGCGCCGAGCTCGCGGCCCATCTCCTTCAGCGACTCGGGTGAGGCGTTGACGCGCTGATCTGCCTTCTCATCGCGAATCTCGCCGCGCTCCACCGCCGAGGCGACGACCTGGACGTCGCCGGAGTTCACCATCGCGCGCTCGATGTCCTTGAGGAACGCGCCCTCGGGGATGTGCTCGTGGGTCAGGTTACGGATAGACCCGGCGATGATGGTGGGGGTCTTGCCGAAGCGCTCGCGCCAGGGCTGGCGCAGGCAGTCGGCGATCATCTCGTCGGAGACCATCTTCGAGTCGCTGTCGTTCCAGTTGCCCGAGAGGTCGATCTGCTCGCCGGGGTCAACCCGGCTCACGACCTTCCGGCTGGCGCATCCCGACCCGAAGGCCACGGCCGCGACCAAGGCGCAGCCAATCAGAACTCTGGCAAAACGTGGCATCCTTCACTCCTCCTGGGAAACTCGATCCGCGGGCGCACTCGGCGCCGAGCCCCGGCGGGGTAGCTAAAAGGACCCCGCGGGGCCGGTCAAGGCGATTCTCCCTCGCCCTCGCGGCTTGCGCTGTTGCATGAGCAAAACAAGCCGCGTAAGATATTCAGGCTAATCTTCGACAAAGACCCGGCACCCCGATGAACACCCAAGGAAATTAAAGAGGGCCCCAGGATGAAGAGTCGTCGTTTGGTCGAACTCGTCGCCGCCTGCGCCGCGTTGCTCCCGATCGCGGGTTCAGTGGAAGCCGCCGAGATCCGTGCGGTACGTTCCGGTTGGACAGCTGTTCACTTCTATGCCGACACGATTGAAGAGCTCGGCATGCAATTCTCTCGGGTGAACGCGACGGTCACGAGCCCGGACGTCGACGCGGTGTTGATGGAGAGCCCCGATCTGTTCTTCAGCATCTCGGCGCAGTCGGGACTCCAGTTCAAGACCTTCGACGGAAAGCTCTACGGTGGGGACCTGACGGGCGGCGCCCTCGCGCACGAAGGCGGCCTCTCGGTCACGGCTCCGGCCAGCGGCGTCGTGCGCGACATGCGCGACTTCGTCATCGGCCTCGACGCCTCGAGCGCGAATCTCGGCCTGACCCTCGCGAACGGCGTCGGCCTCAGCAAGAGCGCGTTCGAGATCGCCTATCCCCGTTACAACTACGATCCCTCGACCGCGGTCCTGATCCTCGGCCCGATGGACCTCAAGCTGACGGCAGAGTTCGCGGTCTCGATGGGCAAGCCTGAGCTCGCGCACCGCACGATCGGCGCGATCGAGATCCACGCCGTGGCGGAGCAGGTCGGCACGACCGCGGAGCAGCGCCAGGCCTACACCCCGAACTTCACCAATGGCGCGCTCGACGTGTCGCTCGGTGAGCTTCAGGACATGACGCAGGTCGCGCGCGAAGGCAGCTATCCGACCGGCGTGATGGGCGGAGCGATGGCAACCACCTCCTGCAACCTCGGCACGGTTGACGTTCCCTGGCACGCGGCAATGGAAGAGAACCACCCCACCATCGCGATGGCGCTCTATCGCGAGATGAACGGCAACTTCGAGCAGGTCGGCATCTCCGACATGAAGCACGGCTTCTTCGCCCTCTCGAGCAGCCAGTGCACGCCGTGCCAGCACCCGTCCGACGGCACCTTCCTCGGCGTCGGTTGCTCCGACACCTACGCGGTGAGCAACAACAGCGACCGTCAGTGGCTTGCGCCGCGTCCCGAGGTCGCTCCGTTCAAGGGGATCTGGACCTGCATCGGCTCGCACTTCGCCAACGGACAGAACGACTGCATTCGCCGTCACGGCTCGAGCGGCCACAGCGCGGCGCAGCACCGTCTCGCGGTCGCCGACACCGATCTAGGGAACGCGGGCGCGACCTACTACTACGAGGGCTACTACGTCGTATCGAACGACTCGAACAAGCACAACAACGTCGGTTCGCGTCGTTGCACGATGACCCTCTCCGGCAACAACTGGAACTTCTCCACCCCCAACAGCGGCAATCCGCTGGTTGAAGGCCCCGCGATCGAGCGCTGGGCATCGGACCTTCGGACGAACCAGTCGGCGCCCGGCGGCGGCCAGGTCATCGTCTCCATGAAGGCGACCGATGCGGGCGGTGGCTACTGGCACTACGAGTACGCGGTGTACAACTTCGACTCCGATCGCGGCGCGCGCAGCTTCAGCGTTCCGGTCGGGCTCGACGTGACCGAGATCGGCTTCCACGATCCGGACGCGAACACCGCCAACGACTGGACCGTCGCGGTGGCGGATGGCTCGATCACCTGGCAGTGCGAGAGCCAGGACATCAATCCGGCGGCGCATTACCTGGTTTTCGGGACCCTCTACAACTTCCGCTTCACGACGAACGCGCCCCCGGTCGACGGGAACGCGCACATGATTCCGTTCCTCCCGGGTATCGGCGGCGCGGAGTTCACGGTCCCGACCCACGTGCCCCAGAACGGAAGCAGCTCGGTCGAAGGCGGGGCGCGCGCGTCGCTGGTTCGCTTGGAGCAGAACCGCCCGAACCCGCTCAGCCCGACCACGACGATCCACTTCGAGCTCGCGCAGTCCGCCTCCGTCACGCTCGACGTGTACGACGCGTCGGGCCGTCACATCCGCGGTCTCGAAGGCGGCGCCCTTTCGGCCGGCCCGCATGACGTGGTCTGGGACGGCAAGGGCCTGGACGGCCGTCGGGTCAGCTCGGGCCAGTACTACTACCGGCTCCAAGCGGGTGACTTTGTCGGCGTGCGTTCGATGCTCATCCTGAGGTAGTCGAAGCGCTCGGTTTCGCGAGCTTCGACAAAGCTCCACGAAGAGCCTGCCCGCGTCCCGGGCAGGCTCTTCTGCTATGGTCCGGCCTCGATGCCCTTCGCGTTTGCACTCGCGCTCTGCGCGCTGGTCGCCATCACGCCCGGCGTGGGACTGCCGCTCCTTTGGACCGCGGCGCTGATGGGCGCGGTGATCGGCTTCTTCGTCGGACGCCGGCATCAGCACGCGCTTCGCATGCAGGCGACGGATCGAGCTCGATTGCTCACGGGATTGGTCTTCGCGCTGTTCGTGCTGGTGCCGTCGGTACGTCTGCCGGTGGCCCCGGGCGCCGACATGGCGATGCACGTCGCGCTCGCTCGCGCCCTGCGGTTCGGCTCGCAGGAGCTCTCGCCCGCCTGGGGCGCTCTGACGGTCGATGCTTACCCGCGCGGCTTCTCCGCACTCTGCGCGCTCCTCGCGCGGATGCTCGGCTTCGCGCGCGCGGGCTTGGTCGCGGCAGGGCTCGCCTACTTCGTCTACTTCCTCGGAACGCGCGCGCTTCTCTCCGTGATGACGACGCGCACGCTCGCCACCATTCTTGCGCTCGTCGCGTTGATCGTGGCGAAGAGTCCTCAACGCTTCTTCGGCTTCGGCAGCAACCCGACCGCGCTCGCGATGGGACTCGGATTCTGGGGGCTTGGGATCACGCTGGCATACGCCGAGGCACGGCCACTCTTCGCGGGCTTGACCGGCGGGACGCTGCTCGCCGGTGCGATCGCGATTCACCCGATCGGCGGGCTCGTCGCGCTCTGCGCCTTGCCGGTGCTGCTCATCAGCGCGCGTCCCCTACGACAGAGGCGTGGTCGGCGCTCGGGGATCGCGCTTCTGCTCGCGCTGTCGGCCGCGGCGGTGGCGTTGCTTTGGCTGAGCGCGCGAGGCCCTGTGCTGTCGCCGGGGGAAAGAGCTTGGGTGCTCAGCTAC
>CAZZAH010000436.1:0-4102 GCA_964652115.1 uncultured bacterium
TGGTCATGTTCGACACGGAGGAGACATTGCCGCACGCGTCCTTCGTGAAGACGACGAAGTGCCAGAAGTCGCGCGAGGTGGTCTCGTCGTTCTGGCCGCCGGCAGTCACCGCGGTGAGGGCCCACCCTGCAGGCGGGTAGCTCGGGGTGACAGGCGCGGCACCGCCGCAGTCGTCGTATTCGGGATACTGACCGTAACCCCTGCGGTAGACCTCGACCGTGGAGGCGTCGCCCGGCGTGGTGAAGGAGAGATTCACCTTCGTGGTGCCGTCGGCGTCATTGCCGCTCGTGAGCTGTGCCGCGGCCAAGTTGGCCACCGCGGCCGGCCCGATCGTGTCGATCGTGATCGACGCGGGCGCCCCGGGTAGGCCCGGCAGCGGAGCGTTCGAGCAGTCCCGCACGAGCACGTTCGTCACGTTGATCAATCCGATTCCATCCGCACCGGTCTTCTTCACGTCGACCGTGAAGACGGTGCCGCCGGTGGTCGGACCGCAAGGCGTACCGAGGATCGCGAGATCCACCGTGTACGAGCCGCCGCCGTTGTCAACGATCTGAGAGGTCGTGTTCGAGAACCCGTTCCACCAGGACCCGGCGCCACTGGCCACATGGATGCTGCTCGCGGCATTGACGCAGAGCTGGAGCGCGGAGCTGAGCTGGAACGTGACGCTCACCCCGCGCGCGGGGGTCGTGTCCGTTCGATTGAACACGACGGGGACATTGACGCAGGGCGTGACCGAGGAGATGCAAAGCCCGCTCGTGTTCGCCGCCACGTTGTTGGATCCGTATCCGGTGCAGCTACCTCCGGGCGCAGGCGCGGTGAGCCACGGCGCGTAGGTAAAGGTGGTGCCGATCACATCGTCGCCGCTTGGATTCGGATTGAAGGGCGGCGCGTCGGGGCCGTTGATGCTGTTCCACCAGTTGCACGTCACCGAGAGGGGCGACTCGGAGCCGGCATAACGAACGCCGACCGGATTTCCGGTGAAATTGTTCCCGGTGGCCACGTTGGTCAGAATCGTCCCGGGGAATTGGCTGCTGCTATACAGAATCCCGGAGTTGACGTTTCCGCTGAAGTTGTTCCCCGTGATGTTGCAGTTCTGCGCGCCGCGAGTGGCATCGCCCGCGCCGCCGAAGCCGGTCAACGCGAGCCCGTTGCCGCCGTTTCCGCTGAAGCTGTTTCCCGAGATGCTCGTTGATTGAATGCCACCCTGGAGACCGTCGCCGCTGTTGGAAGCGAAGGTGTTGCCGGTGATCGAACCGTGGTGGAAGGCGAAGCGTCCGAGGTTGGCGCCCGTGGTGTTCCCGGAGAACACGTTGCCGCTGAGCGCCGGGGCGCGGCCGCTTGCTCCGATATTGTGATTGCCGTCGACGAAGAGGCCGGTCCCACCAGCGCGGTTGATCACGCAGTTGTTGGTGAACCGAAGCCCGTTGAAGAGGTCTTGGTCGAAGTGAACGAGGGTGCTGCTCCCGCCCGTCCCGTTCATCTCGTTCTGATCGAAGTCGATGTCCGTTCCCGAATCGTTGAGGAAGGTTGCTGCGCCCGCCTGGCCGACAAACGCATTGTTGACCACGCGAACGGTGTTGAGCGGCCCGGAGCTTGACTCGATACCGCGATTGGCCCCGGAGAAGCAGAATCCGTCGATGACCGATCCCGCACACCCGCTCACCAAGGTCAGAATGGTGCCGCTCGCTGCGGTCACGATGCTCTCGACCGCGGGGCTGGGAGTGCCCACCACCCGCCCACAGCCAGAAACGCCGGCTTCCGCCCCGCTCAGCGTGAGCTGCTTGTTAAGGGTCAGGCTCTCGACGTAGGTGCCACTAGCGACTTGGATCACATCTCCGGGTGATGCCGCGCTGATCGCACTCTGAATCGTCGCGTAGGGGGCGGGAACAGTGAGGATCGCCGCATGTGCGGAAGTTGCCGCGATGGTCAAAACGACAGCCGCGACTGCTTTCCCGAGTAGGTTGTGAATACGGTCAATGTGCTGGGTCATGTACAACTCCTGTCGGGTTACTGAGGGCCGAGCTGCCTCCGTGCCGGGGACTTTTCCCACGATGCGAGGCGGGTCGAATGGGAGCAGGCCTTCTGTGAGCAGGCCTTCTGTGCGCAGGCGATCGGATCCGGGCGACCGAGATCGCCCGGATCCATTGCCGCGCACTTACCTCACGAGAAGGAGCTTTCGAGAAAGCTCGCGGTCGTGAGTGCGGAGGGCGCTGAAATAGACGCCCGGACCGACCTTCACTCCGCCGTCGTTGCGTCCGTCCCACGTCATCGTGTGAGCACCGGCGCCCATCGCCCCGCTCTGAAGCGAGCGCACCGTACGACCACTAGCGTCGTAGATGCGGAGCTCCACCGGTCCCGCGGTCGCGAGCGAGAAGGAGATCTCGGTCGTGCCCCGGAAGGGGTTGGGGTGCGCGTAGAGCACATCGATCTGCGGTGCCACCGCCACGTCGCGCGAGCTGGTTTGGTCTTGTGGCAACTCGATGCCCGCCGGGCGCTCGGCGAGGAAGCGGTTCTGTGCGTCACGAAGGTCGCTCGTCTGGAGCGAAGGCCGCGCGCCGAGCTGCTTCACCCGGAAGGTGAGCAGGGCGACGTCGCCCGAACCTTGGAAGGTCACGCCCGTGCCGAGCGCGGCCGCGTCGATCGCGATCCCCTTCGGATCATCGAGCGACTTCCAGAAGGCGTTCTGCTGCGCGATCCAACCGGCTCGCTCGGTCGAGACGAGCTCGAGCTTGCTGCGGTCGAAGCTGATCACGCCGTGAAGACCCTTGGTCGCCGCGACGTTGTCGACCAGCTTGAGCCGCGCGGTCAAGGTGCCGCCGTTCACGTTCCCCGGGCTCGCCGGATCGAAGACGAGGGCGAGCTTGGGCTGCTCGTTCCGCGCATCCGTCCCGCCCTGCGAGAGATCGCCGGTCGGGTTGCCGCCGTTGAAGCTGACCTGTCCGTAGTTGATCGCGAACATGATCAGGTCTTCGAAGTTCACCTTGTCGTCGGTCGTGGGGCGACCATTGACCGAGAAGTCGGTCGTCGGGCCGACGTCGAGGTAGTTGAACGCGGCGGTGCAGTGCGGCGCGAGCGTGATTCCGTAGTTGCTGCCGAGCAGCGTCATGTCGACCGTCGCCACCAGGTTGTCGCCGGTGCCGGGCGTGATGCCGTTGGTGACATCGCCCAGGTGGTAGTTCAGCGTCCCGGTCGTCACGTTCGAGACCGCCGACACGTTGCCGCACGCGTCCTTGGTGAAGACCGTGTAGTACCAGAAGTCACGCGTCGTCGTTTCGTCGTACTGGCCGGTCGCGGTCACCGCGGTGAGCGTCCAGCCGGCGCCGGTCGGCGGATAGCTGGGCGCGCTCGGCGCGACGCCGCTGCAATCGTCGTACTCCGGATAGCTGCCGAAGCCCTTGCGGTAGACCTCGACCGTGGCGGCATCGCCGGGCGCGGTGAAGTTGACCTGGACCTTGGTCGTGCCGTCGGAGTCGTTGCCGGTCTTCTTCTGCACGCTGGCGAGGTTCGCGATCGCGGTCGGAGGCACCGTGTCGATCGTGATCGAGGCAGGCGCGCCGAGCGTGCCCGGGATCGGCACGTTGTCACAGTCACGGAGCAGGAGGTTCGTCATCGTCACCGTCCCGGTGCCGACGCCGCTTCCCGTCACGTAGATGTTGAAGAGTGTTCCGCTCGGCGCGGTCGCTCCGCACGGCGAACCGAGGGTCGCGCCGTCGATGGTGTAGGAGCCGCCACCGTTGTTGACGACCTGGAAGGTGGTGCCGCCGATCAGATACGAGCCCTGGGTCGCGTTCGCGCCGCAGAGGGTCAGGCCACCGCCGAGCTGGAAGGTGGCGCTGTATCCACGCAGCGGCGCGTTGTCGGTCCGCGAGATGGCGAAGGGCACCGTCACGCAGCCACTCAGCACCGAGATGCACCCGACCGGCGCCACCGGCCCGACCTGGTTGGTGAAGGTCGGCGTGAACGCGCAGACGGTGGTCGAGGCGTTGGTGATGCGCCACGGCGTGTAGTCGACGTTCGGGCCGACCACATCGTCGCCCGCGCCGGCCGGTCCGGCCGCGTCGCCCCACCAGTTCTCCTCCGCGTTCTGGGCGTGTCCGCTCGC
>CAZZAH010000437.1:0-4079 GCA_964652115.1 uncultured bacterium
GTGCCCGTGATGCGCTCGAGGCTGGTCGCGGTCTCCGCCAATCCGGCCGCCTGTTCCTGCGCTCCGGAGGAGATCGATCCCGAGGCCGAGGAGAGCTCCTCCGAGGTGTGCGCGACCGAGTTGGCCGCGTTCGCCACCTCGGAGAGGAGCTCACGCATGGTGGCCAGTGCCTCGTTCAAGCGTCGTGTCATGCGTCCGAACTCATCCTTCGATTGGTCCTCGATCTGGACATCGAGCTCGCTACGCGCCAGCGCGGTGATGCCGCGTTCGAGCTCGGCCGCGGGCGCGATCAGGCTCCGCGCGATGCCGAACCCGAGCACGACGTAGACCAGGCCGAGCAGACCGCCGACGAGGCCGACGGTCAGGAGCCACGCCGCCAGGTCGAGGTGCGAGACCCGATCGGTACGTACGTCGCACTCCGTCATCACCTGCTCGACCAACGCGCCGGTGGCTTCGTCGATCCCCGCCGTGCTTCGGCCGCAGGCGAGGGAGGTTGCGCCTCCGTTGTCGGCGAACTCACGCAACGCCGCGCGATACTTCTCGCCCAAGCCTTCGTGAGCAGCGAGGAGCTCGTCGATCGTCGGCTTCAGCGCGGCATCGCTTTGCGCCAAGGCGACCGCCTCCTCGCGTACCGACTGCTCTTCCGCGAAGAAGGCATCGCGATGGCGGGCGAAGACGACGGGATCGCTGCCGCCGAGGAGGATCTCCTTCCACTCGCGTACCTGCTTCGTGAAGTGAAGCGCGATCGAGTGAGAGCTCTCCTGGCCGGCCGCGCCGCCCGCGAAGGCAACGCGATCGCGATTCGACGACCAGAGGCTCGCGCCGGCAACGCCGACGCCCGCAAGCAAACCTAGAGCCATCAGAAGCACGAGCCGCTTTCGAATCGACATCGTCCTTAGCATTGTGGCCTCACAAGGAAAGCGCGAGCTGGAGGTAGGTCCAGCCGAGATCCTTCCCGCCGCCTGTCTTGCGCACGAAGTCGCCGCGCCAGAAGCGGGACCAGCCGCCGCTCACGCCGACGCGCGGTCTCGCGTCCCACTTCCAGGTCAGGTCGAGCTCGGTGCCGATGTCGGTGCCCGCGCTGCCATCGGTCGATCGACGGAGCAGGGTGCCGGCGTCATCAGCCCATGCGTCCTTTGCCTCCATCAAGTGGAAGCGATGAAGCTCCGCCGTCGCGCTGCCCGAGCTCCACGGCTTGACCGTGATCGCGCCGCTCAAGTCGCGCATGTTCGAGCAACCGACGACGTCGAGGCCGCCCATGTAGGTGTGCCCGCCCCAGTAGATCGGGTCGTAGCGTTGGGTCTTGCCGTCGGTCGGCGTCCGATCGCCGGAGGCGGCGAGCCACTCGGCCTGGACGCGAGGCTTCCATGTGCCGGGCATCTCCATCGACGCGCGGGTGACGGCGAACCAAGAGCGCACCTGATCGCTCGCGCGGTGTCCGCGTTGAAACGCCGCCTCCGACTTCCACTCGACGCGGCCGTGGTTCACGCGAACGCGCGCGCCGTTGGTGGCGTCGTGGATGCGGCCGGTGTGGCTATCCTCGGAGGTGTAGCCCGCGTCGCCGAAGGACCGGAGGACGCTGTAGCTCTCGACCTCGATCCGCTTCGAAGGCTTCCACTGCGCGTTGGCTCCGCTCAGCAGACGATCGACGCCGGCGAGGCGGCCTTCGTTCACCCACGAGACGAAGCCGTCGACCTGCCAGCGCGCGGGGGCGAAGCGAAGGCGCGCGCCGTCCCATGCACGACCGGCGTTGCCCCACTCCGACGCGGAGAGCACGCGGCCATCACCGTAGTGGAAGACCTGGCGCCCGGCGCGAAGCGCGAGCGGCCGGCCTCCGATGCTGTCGATGTCGGCGTAAGCTTGGAAGAGATCGACGTTGTCGATCATGCCGCCGGGCGATCCTTCGGAGCCCATTACTCGCGCGTCCTGGAGAACGATCATCCCCTTCACGCCCGGGGCGAGCTTGAGCCCGGCACCGATCCGCGTCCGCATGAGTGATTGATCGCCGCTCTCGGTGAGCTTCTGCGTGGCCGCGCGCTTGTACGTGCCGGGCACGCGATAGTCGAGCATCGAGCGCGTCTCGTAACGGAAGCGCATCGACGCCTCCCACGCGATCGGGGAGGAAGGCACGGCCCCGCCGCTCGCGCTGGTGGCGGGGCGCGCCTTCTCCTTGGTCGTGGGCGCTGCCGCGTCCTGGTTCGGAGGCGAGGAGGGATCGGTCGGCTTCACGGCATCAACGGGCTTCGCATCGGGTGTGACTCCGACGAGCGGGGGAGCGGCGTCCTGCGCCGAAGACGAGACCCTGGCCGGTGCGGAGAGCGCGACCGGCGCGGTGAGGGGTGCGGCCTCGTCCAAGCTGGAGCAGCGCGAGAGCTCACGCACCTCGCCGCCGCCCAACGCGTACATCGCTTCGATCACGAGCAGCGATCCCTGCTCGATCCGTTCGCGGACGATCGGGCTCGAAGAGAGAAGCTCACGCTTGCTCTCATCCACGTTCGCCTCGATCGCGCGGCGAAGACGCTCGTCGCCCACGACGCCGGTCGTCGCGTGAGCGATGCCGGGGCGGATGTGACCCATCAAGACATCGAGCGATGGGCTCGGCATGCGCTCGTCGGAAAGCGCCGCCGTCACCGCGCCGCACTTCTCGTGGCCGAGCACGACGATCAAGTGCGCGCCGAGATGCTCGACCGCATACTCGATCGAGGCGGTCGCCACCGCGTCGACCACGCTGCCGGCGGTGCGGATGACGAAGAGGTCGCCGAGCGACTGATCGAAGATGAGCTCGGGCGGCACACGGCTGTCGGAGCAGGTGAGCACGATGGTGCGCGGATGCTGTCCGCCGAGAAGCTCATGGCGTCGCGTCACCAGCTCACGCGCGTTGGGTTGTCCGAGCACGTAGCGAGCGTTACCGGTCAAGAGCTCGGCCCACACCACCGCAGGTGGAATCGGGGGCGGATCGACGTGCGCCGGCACCGCCTCATGCGTGCTTGCCTCGGGCGCCGTTTGCGCCACGGCCGCGGGCACAGACGGCTCTCGCGCTTCTTTCGTTTCCCCTGTGACGCGGTCCGCCTTCGCGGGCAGGCGCGACGGTTCGACTTGCGCGGGAGGCTTGAGCTCAAACTGCTCCGCGCTCGAGGGCGCCGGCGCGAGCAGAACAAAGAGGGCAAGCGAGAGCATCGTTCCGAGCTTCATCTTCTTCCTCACTTCCACCTGCGAGCGAAGCATGGTTCGCGGAGGGCGAGTGCCGAGGCTTCCGGGGATGCGGCTTCGGTTCTCGTGGAAAGGCGAGCCCACGGAGTCGCCTCCGCAGGCTCGCCAGGATTGGTCTAGAACTCCTCGAACTCTCCGTCAAGCTCGCTGGTCGACGAGCCATTCACCACGGCGAGCTTCGGGGCGGCGCGACGTGCCGGCGTGGGAGCCGGTGCCGCTTTGCGCGGCGGGGGCACCGCCTGGAGCCGCGGGCGCTCGGCCTTCACCGTGCGCCGCGTCCCTTCATCCAGCTTGAAGCGCGAGACCAGCGCCTGAAGCTGACGTCCCTTCGCGCTCAAGGTCTCGGCAGTGGCCGAGAGCTCCTCGGTCTGCGAAGCGTTCGACTGCGTCACGGTGTCCATCTGCGTCACCGCGGTGTTGACTTGATCGATGCCGACCGACTGCTCGCGCGAGGCGGCCGCGATCTCCTGCACGATGTCGGTCACGCGTTTGACCGAGGTCACGATCTCGTTCAGGGTCTGGCCCGAGGTGTTGACCAGCTCGGCTCCGTTCTCGACCTTCTTCACCGAGTCCTGGATCAGCGCCTTGATCTCCTTCGCCGATGCGGCGCTCCGCTGGGCGAGGTTGCGGACCTCAGCCGCCACCACCGCGAAGCCGCGTCCTTGTTCACCCGCGCGCGCCGCTTCGACCGCGGCGTTGAGCGCGAGGAGGTTGGTCTGGAAGGCGATCTCGTCGATGGTCGTGATGATGTCGGCGATCTGCTTCGACGACTGATTGATCTCGCCCATGGCGGTCACCGCGTCGCCGACCACGCGTCCGCCCTTCTCCGCCACATCACGCGCGCCGCTCGCGAGCTGATTCGCCTGCTG
>CAZZAH010000438.1:0-4065 GCA_964652115.1 uncultured bacterium
AGGAACTTCACTCGAGGCCCATCATCCCGCGCGAGCTCGAGCATCAACGGCTCCTCGCGTTCGAGATCGAGCGCCAACCCCGGCATCGGCGGCGGCTCGAGCACCGCGTGCGAAAGGTCGCGGCCCGCTCCGGCCAAGGCGCGGTGGATCTCCTCGTGGAGATCGGCCGTTCCGCCCGGAGCGCGATGGAGCGACTTGTCCGGCGAGAATCGAAACGCTTCGGCCTCGTAGCCTGACTCCGGCGCGAGGCTCGAGCTCGTGCGATGCAGCCGGGCGATCGCCTGCTCCAGCCGCGCGAGGGCGAGAACGCGCCGATCGCGCACGCGGCCGGCATCGATCTGCTTGCACAGGTAGTCGCCGAAGTTGAGCGCCATCGAACCGCTCGGCTCGACCGCGCTACGAAATTGCGGTGACGAGAAGAATCCGGCGATCGGATCAAGGGAGCCTTCCGTCGCCGTCATGAGCGCGAAGCTGGCCGGATACTCCTGCAGAAGAACGCTGAGGGCGCGGTTCGGGCGTCCCTGGTCGGCCTGCCACGCGCGACGATCGGGGCGGAGCAGCCACGCAAGCTCCTGCGGCGTGAGCTCCTCTTCGGCCAGCTCGGTCTCGGCCGAGTCGAGCACGCGCTCGGCGAAGCTTTGATCGAAGAGCATTCGCACCATCACTCGCTGCAGCACCAGGTGGCTCATCGTTCCGCCCCCGCGAGCGACGGCGACCGCTCGAGGATCGACGCGATGCGCGCGAACCCGTCGAGCGTGGACGGAAGTCGATTCCGCTCGCACTCGAACACGACGGCGCGCAGCGCAGGGCAGCGCGGCACGAGATGCTCGAAGATGGCCCACGTCTCGTCGAGCACCTCGGGCGTGTGGTTATCGTCGACGAAGGAGTAGCCGGAGACGTCGCGTCGAGTCCCCCCGGCCACGTGCATCTCGACGATCCGCTCCACCGGGAAGCGATCGAGCGCGGTCAGCGCGTCGTAGCCATGATTGAGCTGATAGATTGCGAGGTGCGCGCAATCGAGGAGCATGCCGGTGTCGGCTCGCTCGCACACCCGCCCGAAGAAGTCGAGCAGATGCAGATCGCCGAGGAAGACGTTCCCCGGCGGATTCTCCGGCAGCACCTCGAGCCCGATCGCGTCTCGCAGCCGCGCGACGCCCTGCGCGAGGAGGGTCGCCGATTCGTCGGAGAGGATCGGCGGAAGAAGCAGCATCTGGCCCGGCTCGCGTCCGCCGAAGTGCCACATCCCCGCGTCGCCGCAAAGCCAGGCCGGCTGAAGCACCTCCGCCAATCGCCTTACCTCATCGAGCCACTCCTCCGAGAAGTCGGACGGGTCGTCGAGGTTGATGTCGAGGAAGTGGTAGGTGGTGGGCAGGCCGGCGGCCGACCACTCGCGCGCGTGTCGATCGAGCCCGGACAGGGTTTCGATCCCGACCTCGAGGAAGCGCGCGTACTGCGGGTAGGTCCGTTGGAGCTCCGGCACGTCGAGCCCGGTCGGCGAATCGCCCGCGCCGTATTCGGTCGAAACACCGAGGCCGAGGAAGGGCAGACGCTGCACGCGTTCTAGGAAGCTCATCGCGTAAGAGTACGCCGCGATCGAAGCGAGGTCGAGCCGCGCGGCACCTCGCCTCTTCACGAAAATCGTCGTAACGAAAACCGCCCGGGCCACAGGACCCGGGCAGCTTCGCCTTGCGAGCCGGCGGGTCTCCCCGCCGCGTTACCGGGTTGACCCCGGTTTCGTGCTCCTGCTCAGCCCGCCATCCGAGCCTGCAGGATCTGTGCTGTGACCTCGACCAGCGTGCGGGCGCGGAGCGCCGACGGGGTCGTGGCCTTGGGATCGAGCGTCAGCGCGCGCTTGAAGCACTCGACCGCGCCCTCGAAGTACCGCACCGCATCCTCGACCTTGCCTTCCTTGTGGAGCTCGCCGCTCCGCTCGAGCAGAAGCTCGCCGCAGTTGGTCCAGGAGGTGATGTCCTCGGGGTAAAGCTCGACCGCGGTGCGATAACGCGCGATCGCCTCGTCCTTCTTGCCCTGCTTCTGATAAATCGAGCCGAGCGCGCTGTGAAAGTAGGAGTCGAAGGGGTTGTAGACGTTGAGCCCCTCGAAGATCTTCTGCGCTTCGCCCAGCTTGCCTTCCTCGAGCAGGTCGTAGCCCATGTCGGCGATGGCGTAGAGGTTCTCCGCCGTCATCCCTTCGAGCTGCGCCAAGGTCAGGTCGCCGAGCAGGAAGCCCTTCACCGACTCCTCGATGTCGGCCACGGTGCAGGTGTCCTCGATCGTGAGGACCTCTTCGCCCTGCTCGTTCAGCACGCGTTCGTTCTTGTCCGCCATTGTTCTTCTCCTCTGGCCCGTCGGGCCTAGTTGTCTCGGTCGCTTATCGCGCGACTAGGCCTTCAGGTTGCGGATGATCGAGAGGCTGGTGTCGTTGAGCGACTTCAGCATCTGCGTCATCGTCTGGAACATCTGGTTACGGCGCTCAATCATCTGCTGGAGCTGGGACTGCAGGAGCTGCAGGTTCGACTTGTCGGTGCTGGAGCCGCCTTCGCTACCGCCTCCGCCACTGCCTCCGCCGCCAAGCATGCCGCCGAGCGCCTGTCCCGCCATGCCGCCGATCGGCCCTCCGACCACACCGCCGGCGATGCCGCCGAGCGCGCCAAGGAGGCCGCCGGCGCCACCGCCACCGCCGCTACCGCCCGCGGCACCGCCCTGCTTCTGCTTCTGCATTTCCTGCTCGATCTTCTGCATCTGCTCTTCGATCTGCTTGTCCATGAACTTGGCCAGCTTGTCCATCAGCAGCAGGAGCTTGTCCTCGAGCGAGCCGCCGCCGCTCATGATGTCGCTCGCGCTGTCGGCGCCGCTGCTCGCGTTCGCGCCGCCGGTGGGAGCGCCCGCGCCGCCCGTCCCCGAGCCCGAACCGCCGCTCGCCGCTCCCGGATGCGTGTCCGGCCCACCGAGCCCCGGCATCAGCGGCATGAAGTTGAAGTTCGGCAGGGTGAATCGCGCGGTGGCGAGGCCATCGAGCTTGCCGTCACGCAGATCGCGCCAGATCGAGTTCATGTCGTTGTAGACGCGTCCCTGATAGAGGAACTTGTCGTTCTGCAACTGGACCGGCTTCGCGAAGGAGCCGGCGTACTGCTGGCCGGTGATCTTCCCCTGAAACTTGAACGGTCCCCAGTTGAAGCCGTAGCGCTGGCCGATGTGCGCCTTCTTCCCGACCTGGTCCTGGAAGAAATTGCTCTGCTTGTGGCGGGCCATGTGCGGGCCATGCGGCTTCTGGCGATGGACGAAGCCTTTCGCGAACTGCGGTCCGACGCCGCGTCCGAGCACCGAGTCGAGCTGGCTGGTCGGCAGGCCGCTGGTCAGATCGGTCAAGTTACGGAGCGCGCCGCGGACATCGCCCCGCGCGACGTCGATCGAGGCCCCGATCATGTCTCCGATCGCATCCGGCATCCCGAGCGCGTCGAGGTACCGATTCACTTGCGCGCCGGTGCTCCCGGCATTGAGTGGATTGTGTGGAGTAATGGAGGACATAGATCTCTCTCCTCTGGATTGTCCGCCCCGAGCAATCCGGGGGTTGTTGGCGCGCTCGCGCCGCTGGCTCATTGGATCGTGGGGATTATCGCAGCTTCGAAGGCGGGAGTTGCGGGGAGCTTGGAGAAATTCGGCGCCGCGGGCGCTTGGCACGCGGCGCCTGACTGCTCGGTTTCGGTGCGGCGCTAGTCGCGGTACAGGCGCTTCACGCCGCCCCAGGTCGACTCGCGGACCGGAACGGGATTACAGGGCACGGTCTCGCAGCCGATGCCGAGCGCTTGCGTCGGGCCCCAGATGACGCTGGTGTTGTGCCAGCCTGTCGGAGCGCCGATCCCGGGAGCGATGTTCGTGAGCGGGCAGCCTCCAGGTCCGTCGAGGTCCGCACCGACGAACCAACCGTTCGTTTGAAGGTGCCAGTCGCCCCAGTATCCGACCCAGAAGTGGTCCGGGAGGCACTCGCAGGTCATCGGCACGACATGCCGGCTGATGCTCGGCCAGAACGCGATCGGCGTCGGATCGACCCCGAAGCTGGTGCAG
>CAZZAH010000439.1:0-4062 GCA_964652115.1 uncultured bacterium
CGCGACGGCGGGACCAAGCAGCTTCATCACGGACCTCCTTCCGGTTCGAATTCGCATGCACTGGTTATCGGCGCGCGAGCCGGACGGCCGAAGCGGTTTTCGGGTCAATACCGGAACGCGCTCCCCCCGATGAACTCGCGGAGAAGCGAGTTCTGCGGCACCTCCTCTGGAAACAGCGGAATGAGCAGATGGAGGAAGCGAAGTAGCCGATAGGCCTCGCTCATCTCGGGCGAGCCGAGCGGCACCTCGAGCAGGAAGCGCTCGGCGTAGGTTCGGATCACCGCCGGCTCGTAGACGAGGGCGGAGTTGAACATCGAGTCGGCCTCTTCCTGGAACGGGAAGATGTACTTGTTCTCCCCCGCGCGCACGCTGGTCCATTGACGCAGCGTCTGCTCGGCCGAGTAATTCCGGTAGAGGCGATCGCGCACGATGCGCCGCAGCAGCCGCACGTCGGCGGTGAAGATGCGGTTGTGATCATCGATCGAGAGCTGCGTCAGCGCGGAGACGTAGATCCGATGCTTCTGCTCCGGCGCAACGCCGACCGTGAGCTTGGGATTGAGGCAGTGGATGCCTTCGGTGATGAGGATATCTCCCGGCTCGAGCTTTCGCGGGATCGTCTTCTCGATCCGCCGTCCGAGCGGGAAGGAGTAGACCGGGGTTTCGACCTCCTCGCCGCGAATCAGACGCAGCACCTGATCGTTGAAGAGCGGCAGGTCGAGCGCTTCCAGGCACTCGAAGTCGTAGGTGCCGTCGGGGTGCTTCGGCGTCGCCTCACGATCGACGTAGTAGTTGTCCATGCTGAGCGCGACCGGCCGGAAGCCGAGCACGCGGAGCTGCACCTCGAGCCTCTTCGTGAAGGTCGTCTTGCCCGACGACGACGGCCCCGCGATCAACACCAGCCGCACTTGATCGGCCTTGGCGTGGATCTCGTCCGCGATCGCCACCGTCTTCCGCTCGTGAAAGCCCTCCGCGATCTTGATGATGTCGGAGATCTTCCCCGAGATGACCGCCTCGTTCAGCTGACCGACGTTGGCGATGCCGACCGCCTCGTTCCACGCGCGCGTCTCGCGATAGGCGTCGTAGAGCTTCGACTCCGCCACCGCGCCCTGACGCACGGTGTAGTCGGCCGACGGAAAGCGAAGGATGAAGCCGGAGGAATAGGGCACGAGATCGAAGGCGCGAATCGGCCCGGTCGAAGGAGCCACCGGCCCGAGCACGAGATCGCGGTAGTTGCCGACCGTTGCCCACTGCACCTCGGCGCGGCGCGTGGTCTCGAGCAGCTTCACCTTGTCCTTGGCGTCGATCGAGCGGAAGTACTCGAGCGCCTCCTCGATCGCGACCTTGCGCACGCGGATCGGCCGGTCCTCGGCCACGATCTCCTTCATCCGCTTCTTCAGGCGGCGAAGCAGATCCTCGGGCACGGGCGAGATCGGCGTGCCGTTCTGCCGCAGAGAGAAGACGTAGCCTCCGCCGAGCGACTGTCCCACCACCGGATTGAACTTGGGATCGAGGTCGCGCGCCGCCTCACACAGGATGAGGGTCGCGCTCCGGCGATAGGCGGAGACGCCGTCCTTCTGCCGATAGTCGACCGTGTCGACCTTGCAGCTCGAGAGGAGCGCATGGTCGAGCGAACGCAGGCGGCCATTCACGATCGCGCCCAGGGCCGGCAGCTTGCCGGGATGCGGGTGCTCCTGCAGAAGAGTCTGCACCGTGACGCCGGCCTGTGAGGTAAGGGCAATGCCGTTCAACAGCACTTCGATCGGGTGGCTTTCCGTCGCCATCGGCTCCAGCGGTGCCTTCACCGCGTACTCCTCTCCGCCCATCCGGCGGGTTTCGTCGTCCCAATCGTCCGCGGCAGCGACCGGGCGCGCGGACCCACTGGTTTTCGGCTCGTCACCTCGCGCCGCTTAGAAAATCCTCGGGGAGCGCGGGCATTGAGCAAGCCCGGCCGTCCTTCTATCATCGCGCGCGATGCCCGAGGTCAAGGTTCCAAACCAAGCCCGCCGCGATGTCCTGGCCTTGCTCGGGATTCTCGTCGTCTGCGCGCTCGCCTACGCGCGCCTCGGCTCGAACGGCTTCATCAACTGGGACGATCCGGTCTGGGTCATCGAAAACCCGGTGTTCAGCGCGCCGCATCCGCTGCGTGCGATCTGGTTCACGCTCGAAACGCACCAGTACTATCCCCTCTACTTCTCGATGCTGTGGGTCGAGCATCTGCTCTTCGGCGCCGATGCCGCCGGTTACCACTGGGTGAGTCTCGCACAGCATCTCCTCGCCGTCGCCGGTCTCTTCGCGCTTCTGCGTCGGCTCGGTTTCGGCCGCATGGTCGCGTCGCTCGCGGCGCTCTTCTTCGGCCTTCATCCGATGCAGGTCGCCGCCGTCGCCTGGGCGACCGAGCAGAAGACGCTCCTCTCGACCGCGCTCGTCTTCTGGAGCTTCGAGCGCTACCTCGCCTGGCAGGAGACGAGGTCAGGCTATGCCGCGTCGCTGGTGCTCTTCGCGGCGGCGATGCTGACCAAGAGCCAGCCGCTGCTTCTGCTCGCGCTCTTTCCCCTCGCGCGTCCGTTGCTGGAGCGACGGTCGCTCGTCGCCGCGCTTCGGGCGGAGTGGCCACGACTCGTCCCCTTCGCGGCGGTCGCGCTTCTTCTCGCCGTCCCGACCGTGATCCGCGAGCGTTCGCCGCTCGACGAAGGCAACCTCTCGCTGCTCGAGCGCGCGATCGTGATGGGGCGCGGGCTCGCGTTCTATCTCGCGAAGATCGTCTGGCCGCAGCCGCTCTCGGGGCTCTACTCGCTGTGGCGCGTCGATCCGAGGGAGACGCTGCTGCTGCTTTGGCCGCTGCTCGGGCTCGCGATCGTGGCGGTTGCGTTCCTGCTCGCGCGCCGCGTGCGCGCGATCGCGGTCATGGCGCTGCTCTTCGTGCTGCCTTGGCTGCCGGCGAGTGGCCTCGTTCCGTTTGGGCACATGGAGAAGTCGTACGTCGCGGACCATCTGATCTACGCGTCGCTCGCCGGCTTCGCGCTTGCGTTCGGCGCCTTCGTCGAGCTTGTGACCTCGCGGCGACTCCTGAACGGAGCGCTTCGAACGCCCGGCCTGGCACTCGCGGTGGTCGTGCTGCTCGGCGCGGGGAGCGCCACCTTTGCCCGCACCTTCGCCTATGCCGACTCCTTCCACTTCTGGACGGCGGTGCTCGTGGTCGATCCCGACTCGCCCTCCGCCAACAACAACCTCGGCTCGGCGCTCTTCGAGCAGGGGCGCATCGACGAAGCGATCGAGCGCTTCGAGCGGACGCTGCGCGTCAAGCCGAGCAACTACGAGGCGCGCATGAACTACGCGCACGCGCTCGAACGGAAGGGCGACCGCGAGGGCGAGATCCGCGAGCTTCGGGAGGCGTTGCGCGCGAAGCCCGGCGACAGCGCCGCGACCGCGGTGCTCTCACGCCTCGGCGCGCTCGATCTCGATCCGGGGCGGGAAGCGGCGCTCCGCGAGAAGGCCGAGCAGGAGCCGAGCGACCGAGTGGAGGCGACGATCGCGCTCGCGCGCTTCTTGACGGACTCAGGCCGCGGTGAAGAGGCGGAGGCGCTTCTCTCCCGCGCGTTGACGCGAGCCCTGGCGGCGCCGATGCGCGCGGCCGCGCTGAGCGAGTTCGGCTACGTCAGCGTTTCGCTCAAGCACTACGAGGCCGCGCTCGCCGCCTACCGCGAGCAGTCGACGCTCCAACCCGACGTCGCGACCGTGCGGATGAACCACGGCGTCATGCTGCGCCGCCTCGGTCGCTTCGATGAAGCGGTGACCGAGCTGACCCGAGCCGCGGAGCTCGATCCGTCGAACGACCAGATTCGCGCGAACCTGGAGAAGGCGCGGCGCGGGCAGCGCTGACTAGACTTCGCCCCGCACCATCTGCAGCAACCGGTCGAGGATCTTCTCGCCGTCGGCGCGAATGCCGTTGTGGTCGTACTCGTTGGTGACCCAGGTGCGCATCCCCGCGATCTCGCGCGCGGCACGCTCGCTCATCGTGTACTCGACGTACATGTCATCGAGGTAGACCGCCGCCGCGGCCGG
>CAZZAH010000440.1:0-4052 GCA_964652115.1 uncultured bacterium
TCCTGGATCAGGTCGAGGAACTCGAGCCCGCGGTTCGTATAGCGCTTCGCGATCGAGATCACGAGTCGGACGTTCGCCTCGATCATCTCTCGCTTGGCCTGATCGCGATCATGCTCGCCCTGAAGGACCGCGCGCACGGTGTCGGTCAGCTCGTCCAAGGTCATCAAGAGGTCTTGCTCGGTGCGGCGAACCTTCCGGCGCTCGGCCTTGGCGTCGCGATCGCTCTGCGCCACACCATCGGCCATGCTCTTCCAGTCCTCGGGCGAGAGCTTGGGCACGCGGATCGGCGCGACCTTCTTCTTGGGATCGGCCTTGGTCGCGACCTTCTTCGGCGGCTTGCCGGTGGCGTGGGCTTCGAGCAGAGCGCGTCGCGCGCGGATGTCCTCCTCGAGCTGCTCCACCGCGAGGCTCGCCTGCCAGAGCCGCTCCCGCTCGCGCTTCAAGCGCGCGCTCACGCGATCGATCAGCTTGGCCGAAAGCCCGAACTTCAAGACCTCGGCGACGAGCTTCGCCTCGGCCTTTTGGAGCGCCGAGTTCGACTGCTCCTTCTTCTTCTCGGTCTGGCGCTTCAGTGCCTCGAGCCGCGCGGCGCCGTAGTCGCCCTGGGCCTTCACGACCTTGATCATGCAGGCGGCGACGCGCTTCCGCTCGGCCAGCTGCGAGACCTCGCCGTTCCAGTTCGCGAGATCGATCTGAATCAGGTCCTCGAGCTTGCACTTCCCGGCCTTGAGCTTCTCGGCCATGTTCTGCAGCTCGCGGATGCCGACCGGGGTCTTGAACATCGAGGTCGACACCACGATCTCTGCCGCCTCGATCCGCTTCGCGATCTCGACCTCGCCCTCGCGATTGAGCAGCGGCACGCGACCCATCTCGCGGAGGTACATCCGGACCGGGTCGTCGTAACGCACGGTCGGTGCGGCGGCCGGCTTGACCTCGGCGACCTTCTTCTTCTCGGTCTCCGCGCCGCGGGCGGTCTTCAGGACCTTGTAGGCCTCTTCCTCACTCTCGTACCAGGGGACGTTCAGCTCCTGGAGGAGGCGGAAGGCTTCGTCCATGCGGTCGACCATGTCATCGCTGTCGACCTGGCCTTTGGCCCCGGGATTGATGCGTTCGTCGACCTGCTCGTAGGTGACGAAGCCTTGGCGGACCGCCAGCTCCTTCAGCTCCTGCAAGGGATCGCCCGAAGCACCCTTGGAGCCCTGAGAACCCTTGGAGCCCTGAAAACCCTTGGTGGCGTGAGAACCCTTGGCGTGCGAGCCCTTGGCTGCATGCGAGCCCTTGGAGCCCTTCGTGCCCTTGGTCCCCGGCGAACCCGTGGTGACCAGCGCACCCTTCGAGCCCGTTGGACCAGTAATAGCCTGTGAGCCCTTGGTGCCCGGCGACGCCTTGGTCGCTTGCGGGTCCTTGGCGGCTTTCGCCTTCACTTTCATGGTGGGAGAATCTCCATTGCGAGGCATTCGGTCCTTATAACCGACGGCAGACGAATTCGCCAGGTCAAACTTCTCTGCGGTCTTGGCAGCGCTCGACTTCTGCGTTTTGACGGCCATAGGTCCTTTCGGTTGGTGGCTAGAACGGCTCGCCCGGGGGGAAGTCTTGCTGGCCTGCTGCCTCGTCCGCCGCGCTCTCTTGCCGCAACTGGGCCTGCGCGCGCGCCAAGGTCTGCTTCTCGGCCAGGTACCGGGACAGATCTTCATGGTTCCCCGACTCCTCGGCCCGACGGATCGCCTGGCCGACCTCCTTCATTCGCTTGCGAATTCGATGGGCTTCGAGATGGCGGAGCAGATGGGATGGCTCGACCGGCGGTGAAGTTTCGCCGAGCGCCAGCGCGGTGAGCGCGGGTCCTCCCTCGCACTCCGTTCGCGCGCGCGCGAGCAACGATGACGCGGTGGTCGCCTCACCGCCCGACTCGCTCGCGATCCACCTTAGAAGCTCGATCGCGGAGCCGCGCGCTCCCGCCGCCGCGAGCGCCTCCGCCAAGGTGTCCGCCTCCTCCGGATGCGCGAGGGCGGAGAGCAGGCACTGCCCTTCGAAGCGACTCCAGGCCGGTTGCTGGGCCGAGCTCTGTCCTTCAATCGCCGTTCCCCCGGTCTGCTGCATCGCCGACGCAGGTCGCGCCTGCTTGAGCTTCTCCATGAAAGCATCAGCCCTGAGGCCGAAGCGGCTCGCCGCCTCCTGCAACCACATCTCCCGGTGGAGAGGATCGGACACGCGAGCCAAGAGCTCGGCCGCGCGATCGACCGCCTCGCGCTTGGGCAGCGCGCCCAATGACACCTGCTCCTCGAGAAACGCGAGCGGCGCCCGCGCCTCGAGCAGCGCCCCGCGCACCGCCTCGGCTCCCGCCTGCCTCACCCAGAGATCGGGATCGAGCCCGGTCGGCGGAAAGGCGACGCGTACCTCGTCGATCACGCCCACGACGATCGGGAGCGCGCGCAGCGCGGCGCGATACCCGGCGCCATCGCCGTCGAAGAGCAGGATCACCGTCCGGCCCATGCGCTGAAGCAGCGCCGCTTGCTCCGGGGTGAGCGCCGTCCCGCAGCTTCCGACCGCCGACTGGAGTCCCGCCTGGGCGAAGGCGATCACGTCAAAGTAACCCTCGACCACGGCGACGAAAGGCTCGCTTCGAATCGCGTCGCGCGCCTGCGGCCATCCGAAGAGAACCGTCCCCTTGCGATAGACGGCGGTCTCGGGCGAGTTCAGATACTTCGGCTCTTCGGGTCCGAGCACGCGACCGCCGAAGCCGACCGGCGAGCCGCTCACCGAGTCGATCGGGACCATCAGTCGATTGCGAAAGCGATCGTAGACACGGCCGCGCTCCCCTTCGACCGCGAGCCCCGCCTCGATCAGCGTGCGCTCCGCCACGAAGCGACGCGCGTGCGAGAGGAGCCCGTCCCACGCGTCGGGCGAGACGCCGAGCCCGTAGCGCTCCGCGATTTCGTCGCCGATCTCCCGCTTCGCGAGATACTCGCGCGCCGAGGTCCCGGCCGAGGAGAGGAGCCGCTCGCGGTAGAAGCCTCGCGCCAGCTTGAGCGCCTGCCGCACTCGCTCGATCGCGTCGCTCGATGGACCGCGACGATCGGGAATCGCGACGCCCGCCTTGTCGGCGAGATGACGAAGCGCTTCGGGGAAGCTCATCTTCTCTTGCGCCATCAGGAAGGAGAACGCGTCGCCCCCTTCGCCACAGCCGAAGCAGTGGTAGCTCTGGTGGTCCGGGCTTACGTAGAAGGACGGCGTCTTCTCGCGATGAAAAGGACAGAGTCCGCGGAAGCGATTGCCGACGCGCTTGAGCTCGACCTCGGCGCCGATCAAGGCGACGATGTCGGTCGCGGCGCGGACCTGCTCGACGATCGGATCGCTCCCCGCGCGGCTCATCGTTCGGTCGATCCCAACTCGGCCACGGTCACGCCCCAACCGCCTTCGCCCGGCTCACCCTGTCGATAGCTCGCGACCAGCGGATGGCGCGAGACCATGCGCTCCACCTCGCGCTTCAAGGTACCCGTCCCCTTGCCGTGGATCAGCCGCACCTGTGCGACGCCCTGACGCGCGGCGACGTCGAGATAGCGCTCAACCCGTTCGAGCGCCTCCTCCGCGCGAAGACCGCGAAGATCGAGCTCGCGCGGAAGCGCTTCGACCGGAGCTTCCTCTACCCGGATCGAAGGACGAGGCGCTCGCGGCGCACGATCGCCCGGCGCCTTCTCCAGCCGATGGGTTTCGACCTCGAGCCGACGCCCGCGCCACTCGACCCAGGCCTTCTTGCCGTCGGGGGTGACGCGGGTGATGCGGACCGCGTCGTCGAGATCAGCGAGCCAGGCCTGCGCGCCGGCCACGATCGCGGACGCCTCGAGCCGCGGACCGCGATGACGCACACGAGTTCCGACCTCGGCCTCGGCGGCGCGGCGTCCGAGCGCGCGTTCGGCGCGGCGTAAGGTCTCTAGCTGACGCTCCGGCGCCTGTGCTCTCAGCTCCGCCTCGAGGGCAGCGCGTTCCTTCGCGAGCGCCTCGCGCGTCTCGGCGTAGAGCGCGCGAATCGAGCTGTCCCGATCGCGGCGCATCCC
>CAZZAH010000441.1:0-4042 GCA_964652115.1 uncultured bacterium
CACGGCTTTCAATAATTCCTGAAAGGGTGGTCCGTTAATCCGGGTGGGGAGGCGCGCATACGCCGACCTGCCACCCGGGAGGAATTGCGGTACCGACAGGGAACAGTCTGCGGCCTCAAGCGGGGATCGACAAGCTTGTTTTCTTTCTGCGTCTCGAAAAGTCCCTCATCGGCGAGGACCAGCTTCCTCGCCGCCGCACTCGAGGCGCACGAAGTGGACCCCTGCCCGGAGACTCCGTCCGTGTGCGTCGTGAGAGTCCCAGGCGTCGACGTGGTGCCCCCGCTTCCTTCGTCTCCCACGCGAAGCGCCAGGCCGGAGGCAGATCGCTACCCGTCCGCGGCGCGAAATCGATTCGTGACTGCTCGACGCCGCAGCTCTCTTCCCGCCGCAGGCCACGATCTTCATCTTGCTGGAAAGCGTCAGGCGCTCCGGTTAGCTCTGCCCGTTGAGGTGAAGAGTCGAGAGCGCGCCGCCGACTTCCTGCGCCAACCCCCTAGCGCGAGGGCGAACAGCCCGCCGCCCATCAGGAGGAGCGACGCCGGTTCCGGCACGGGGGCAGTGCCTTCCTCGATGCTGGTGAACCCGGTTAGTGCAGCCGTGTCGCCGCCGCCGGAGAGGGTGAACGAAGATGTCAGCTGCAGCGAAGTCCAAGGACCTGGACCAGGGCCGGCGATGGGACCGACGCTGAAGGTGCCATAGCTGTAGAGCGCGCCCGGTGTCCCGGGACCGCTCGCGAACGCCGAGCCGACGTCGACGCCCAGATTCGTATCCGGGCTCCCGACCTGGCCGACCTGCACGCTGGATCCGGTGGGGGTCAGCGACACGCCGTCACCGGTGAAATCGGTCAAACCGCCGACCAAGGAGCCGTAGGCGAGATTCGGTGATCCGGTGGAAACGATCGGCGTGAAGAACGAGAACGCGAAGGTGCTCGGAGCACCGAAGTCGACCACCCCGATGGCGTACGCAATGGAGGGGTCCGGATCCAGCGCCACATCGTGCAAGTGGATCGAGTACTCAGTCGTTGTGTAATCCCAGCGATCGACCCGGAAGATCCCTTTGCTGTCCTCATGCCAGGGGACTTGCAGCACCCCGCGATTGCCATCCGCCATGAACTCGATGATGGGCGACGCGGCGTTTGCAGACCCGACGAAGGACCCGGACACAACTCCGAGGAGCAGTAGCAGCGCGCAACACTTCATCTCGTGATCTCCTTCTTAGGTGTCGAAGCGTGTCTGAATGTGGAGTGCACTCCGATGAAGCGCCGAAACCGGTCAAATTGGCTCACGCGATCTTACCGCCTCGTTGATGACGCAGCCCTGCTCCTCTAGACTCCCCAGCAACTCGATCGACCAAGGCGGGCCATGTCGAATCACGAGAACGTCACCGACCTCCTCATCCAGCTGCGAGAGGGCGACCGGGAGGCGCTGAACGAGCTCGTTCCCCTGATCCACGGCGAGCTGCGGCGAATCGCGCGCCACAAGCTTCGCCTGGAGCGGAAGGGGCACACGCTCGACACCACCGCGCTGGTCCACGAGGCCTATCTCCAGCTGGTCCGGATCGAGCGCGTCCAGTGGCAGTCGCGCGCCCACTTCCTGGCGATCGCGGCGCAGGCGATGCGGAACATCCTCGTGAACCACGCTCGCCGCCGCAAACGCGCCAAGCGCGGAGGCGACGCCAAGCACGTCTCCCTCTCACAAGTGGCCGACCTCCCGGCGGTCGAGGCGGATCGCATCCTCGGGCTCGACGCCGCCCTCAAGAGCCTCGCGGAGCTGAACCCTCGGCACGCGCGCATCGTCGAGTGCCGGTTCTTCGGCGGCATGACGATCGAGGAGACCGCGACCGCGCTCGGGATTTCGCCCGCCACCGCGAAGCGGGATTGGATGGTCCTGCGCGGATGGCTCCTACGAGCGCTCGAAGGCGGACCGTGACGCCCGAGCGCTGGCGGCAGATCGAGCTCCTGGTTGAGCAGGCGCTGGAGCGACCCGAGGGCGCGCGGCATGCGTTCATCGAAGGCGCATGCGGAGGAGACGTCGAGCTTCGCGTCGAGGTCGCCTCTCTTCTCACCGCGTGCGAACGAAGTCCGGAAGACCAGAGCCCCCCCACGGCCTGGTTCGAGTCGCTGTTTGGTCCGGACGTTCCTCGATTCTCGTCCGGCGACGAGGTAGCCGAGCGCTACCGCATCGACCGACTCCTCGGCCGCGGCGGGATGGGCGAGGTATACGAAGCCTGGGACGACGAGCTCTCGATTGAAGTGGCGCTGAAGACGCTCCACCTGCCGGGCAGCACGGAAGACGCACACAAGCGCCTCAAGCGTGAGGGCCTTCTCGCCCGCTCCGTCTGGCACCCGAACGTCTGTCGCTTATACGACCTTGGACGGCACGGCGAAGGGGATACAGCGACCTGGTTCCTGACCATGGAGCTGCTGCGAGGAGATACGCTCGCGAGCGAGCTCCGCGCCAAGGGACGGCTCCCACTCGATCGCGCGCAACGCTTCGCGGAACAAACAGCGGCAGGGCTCGGGGCGGCACACCGAGCGGGCGTGGTCCACCGTGACCTCAAGCCGAGCAACATCATCATCGTGGAGCGCGACGGCGGCGAGCAGGCGGTCGTGACCGACTTTGGAATCGCGCAGGCGGCATCACCGAGACCGGCGGAGGATCGTCCGCAGCGCGAGTCCGGGCCGATTGTCGGAACGCCCGCGTACATGGCGCCCGAACAGGTGCGAGGCGAGGAGATCGGCCCCGCGGCCGACATCTACGCGCTCGGTGTCGTGCTCTTCGAGCTGGTCACAGGCAAGGCACCGTTCGCAGGCGGGTCGGCGATCGAGGTGGCGAGGCGACGACTGATGGAGGATCCCCCATCGCCGCGGCGCTTCCGACCGGAGCTCGACCATCGCTGGGAGGCTGTGATCCTCCGCTGTCTAGCGCGCGATCCGCGCCGACGCTTCGGGCGCGCGGAAGACGTGGCGGCAGCGCTCGGCGGAAAACCGCACGCCGACGAGTCTCTTGCCGACCTCGACCCGCTGGATCTCGCACCGATCGCTCCGCGCAATCTACCTGCGGAGAGAGATCTGTTCGTCGGCCGCGAGGTGGAGAGCAAAGCCCTCGACCGCCGCCTCACGTCGGGGTCACCGCTGGTCACGCTGCTCGGCGCAGGAGGGATGGGCAAGACACGTCTCGCGCTTCACTACGCATGGAGAAACGCCCGCCGCTGGACGGGTGGTGTCTGGCCTTGCGATCTGACCGAAGCCCGGAGCCTGGATGGAATCGCCGCGGCCGTCGCCGCCTCCCTCGGGGTCGAGCTCCGACGAGGCGATCCGATCGAGCAGATCGGGCACGCGATCGCGGGACGCGGACGATGCCTCGTCCTGTTGGACAACTTCGACCAGGTCGTAGAGCTCGCGGCGTCTTCCCTCGGCCGGTGGCTAGGTAGAGCGCGCGAAGCGCAGTTCCTGGTGACGAGCCGCGAAAAGCTCGGTCTCGAGGACCAGGAAGCTTTGATCGAGGTCGGACCGATGTCGACCGACGCGGGAGTCGAGCTCTTCGTCGCCCGCGCGCGAAGGCTGCGCCCGGGACTAGAGCTTGTCGGCACCGAGGCCGAGGCCGCGAGCGAGATCGTGCGGCTGGTCGATGGGATGCCGCTCGCGATCGAGCTGGCCGCGGCGCGGATGCGCATCATGAGCGCGGTTCAGATCGTCGCGCAGATGCGCAGTCGGTTCAGCCTGCTGACCGGCGGTGGTAGCGCGCGTCACGAAACGCTGGTCATCGCGATCGACGGCTCGTGGGAATTGCTGAAGCCGTGGGAGCGATCGGCCTGGGCGCAGTGCGCGGTCTTCGAAGGAGGCTTCACGCTCGATGCTGCGGAGGAGGTGATTGACCTTCGCCCTTGGCCAGATGCCCCGTGGGTACTCGACGTCGTCCAGTCGTTGGTCGACAAAAGCCTCCTGCGCACATGGGTTCCGGCGAGCGGAAGCGACGGTGGCATCCCCGAACCTCGCTTCGGGATGTTCGTGAGCCTCCAGGAGTATTCGCGCATGAGGCTC
>CAZZAH010000442.1:0-4040 GCA_964652115.1 uncultured bacterium
GCGGAGTGGAGTTCGGCATTTCCTACTCCGCCGTCGAGCTCGTGGACTGGGGAAGCTGCGGCAGTTTTGACTATCCGAACCCCGCCTGGCCGGCTAGCGGGCAAGGCACAGTCGTCACCTTCTCCACGGCTCAGACCGGCCGAATCATCCCGGTGTATTGGTTCGTTGGCTACCTTGCCTCGCTCGCGCAGGCTCCGACCTTCGAGCTGACGCCTCACCCCGAGAACGGCGGCCACTTTGGGGACAACTACGTTCCGACCCACCTCGATGAAATCGCGGGCTATGGGTCCCTGGGCTTCGGGGGGGATGGCGTCGCGCCTTGCCCCGCCGCGCGCCATTTTCTGGTTCGCGCGGATGGCACCGGGGACACCCCCACGATTCAGCAGGCGATCAACCTGGCGGCGCCCGGAAGCGTGATCGATCTCGAAGACGGCATCTATCGTGGAGAGGGGAATCGGGACCTTTCGTTCAACGACACGAAAGTCACCCTCCGTTCCATCTCCGGCAACCCGAACGCCTGCGTCCTCGACCTCGAGGGAAGCCTGGAGGAAGAGCATCGTGGTTTTCGTATTCTGAACCACGAGGCGTCAGAGCCGACCATCGAGGGAATCAAGTTCACGCACGGATTCACCGGGGACGATGCGGGCTACGACGCCGAGGGGTCTGCGCTCGCGGTCGGTCCCGAAGCGAAGGTGATCGTCCGCAACTGCATCTTCGAGGAGTGCTCCGCGAAGACCTACGGTGGAGCGATCGACGCCTCGGGCTTCGTCGTTCTTGAAGACTGTGTCTTCCGGAACAACGAGGCTCGAGAGAGATTCGGGGGCGCCATCTGGTGCGCGGGGGGCGATCTGACCTTGCGCAGGTGCCGGTTCGAAGGCAACTCAGGGCCCTGGGGCGGCGGAGCCGTTGCGGTCTCCAGCTCCCCAATGCGGGCAGAGGACTGCGTCTTCCTCGACAATCACTCCACCAAGGGTGGCGGCACGCACTTCCAGCTGGCCCAGGTCACCCTCACCCGCTGTACCTGGGCGGGAAATCAAGCGCCTCAGGGTGGGGCCATCTACTGCTTGAATGGGCAGACCACGATCGAGCAGGCCACGATTTCGGACAACGTCGCGACCGAGGGTGCGGGCCTCTACTGTGATGGCCAGCAAGCCTCGATTCAGCTCAGCCGTAGCATCATCTCGTACGGAGCGTCTGGGCCGGCGATCCGGTGTGGCGTGGCGGCGATCACGGCTCAGGCTTGCGATATCTTCGGCAACCCGCTCGGTGACTGGCCGAGCTGCCTCTCCGGTCAATCGCACAGCAACGGCAACTTCTCCTCCGATCCCCTTTACTGTGCCCGCGCGCAACGGGACTTCCGCTTGGATGCGTCTTCGCCGTGCAGCGAGCAGGCCGATCCGGAGCGGGGGCTCGTCGGAGCATGGGCCGTCGGCTGCGGGCAGCCGTCGGATGTCGCCACGCCTGCCACCGAGGTGGGAGTCGGTCTCGCGCTGCTCAACATTTCGCCCAATCCCTCGAAGGGGATGACGGAGATCCGCTTCTCCACGAGTGGCCTGTCGACCAACGCTGTGGACCTGCAGGTCTTCGACGCGGCCGGGAGGTTGGTGCGGAATCTCCTCCACGGCGTCCAGGCAGCCGGGATTCACCGCACGCAATGGGACGGACGCGATGATTCAGGGTCGCTCGCTCCCGCCGGCGTGTATTTCGCGCGCCTCACGGGCGGCGGGCGTCAAGCGTCGTCAAGGCTTCTCCTGGTCCGGTGACAGACGGACCGAGGGCGGCGTCGTGGACGTGCGTTGCGAAGCGCACGTCCGCGCGTCTTGCCTCCATCCGATGGCTAGGCTAACCTGCGGCCCGGGCGCATGAGCGTCCAAGGACCCGCCTTGTCCCCCTTGGAGTCATGAATCAGGACGAGCCACCGCGTTCGGCAGTAGTCCAGGCATCATCGAGCCTCAAGTGGGTGGTGCCTGGGAGCATTCTTGTCTCCGCGCTGGTCTGCTTCTTCTTCTCGCCCCGCTTCGTGCTTTGGCGTGGCCTCGACATTCACGGTGCGCTGTTCAACCCTGAGCTCAATCGGGCGGCCGACACCCTGAAGCAGGTGGCGCAACCGTTCGCTCACATCGACAACGCCACCAATGTCGTCATCAACTGGCGGCTGCTCTTCCCGCTCCTGGCGCATTGGCTGCACCTGCCCCGTTGGTTGTTCCTCGCCCTGCCTCATATCGGTTGCTTGATCGCGGTCGGGACCATGATCCACGTTGTCTGGCGCCGAACCGGGGATCGCTCGACCGCGCTGATGGCCGCGGCACTTCTGGCGACGAGCGATTGGTTCTTCGTGTCGATGGGCTGGCTGACCTACTTCGACTCGTGGTTCGTCTTGGGGCTGGTGATCGCGACCTTCATCCGATCTCGCCTCGCGCTTGGATTGGCGTGCCTGCTCGTGCCCTGGATCGACGAACGGATCATCCTGGCGCTTCCGCTCTGCGCGGTGGTCCGGGAAGTCTTCCAGAGAGATTGGAGTGATCGACGCCGAGGAGACCTCGCGAAGGACTTCGCGGTCATGGCGGCATTGGCGCTTCCTTACGTCGGCCTACGTCTCGCATTGCTCCTGACGAAGGACACGAGTTCGGCCGGCTACTTGACGGAAAACGGGGAGCTGATTCGATCGACGCCTCTCTGGCGTTATGCCGAGGGCTTCTGGGCTGGATTCCGTGTCGGGTGGGTCTACCTGATCGCGTTTTGCCTCTCGAGCTGGCGGCAGGGACGGTCACTTCGAAGCATGGTCACGATCGCGGTGGTCCTGCTCGTAATCGCCGTCGCGCTGACCATCGCGGGAGACATCTCCCGTAGTATGGCCATCCTCCTCCCGGCCGTCATGATGGGGATCCTGGTCGCTCCGTCGTGGTGGCCGCGCTACAGCCGACTGGCGCTGCCGATCGCTCTCGCGGCCAATCTGCTGCTTCCGGCCCAGCACGTGATCGCGACCTTCAAGGTGCCGATTTTCTATCTCTATCACGAGCTGGACAGTCTAAGGAAACCGCCGCCGTACCTTGACCCTGTCGCGCTGGCGAACGAGGGGGTCAAGCTCTACCAGCAGGGGAAGCTCACGGAGGCGAAGCGTGCTCTCGACAGCTCGATTCAGCTCGGCCCCCGCCTGCCCGAAGCTTACCTCTGCCGTGCCGTGGTGCTCATCGATAGCCACGACCTCGACGCGGCGCGCAAGGACCTCGACCAGGCGGTGGCGCTCAAGCCTTCGTGGGCCGACGCCTACTACTACCGCGGCGTCCTCGCCCTGAAGGTCGGTCCGCCGGAGGCGGCGATCTCCGATCTAAGGACAGCCTTGGCGCGAAGTGATAGCACCTGGGCTCGGCGCGCGGAGTGTGAGGCGCTACTCACCCGGCTAGGCGCGAATGCGGAGGCCGGGCATTGACGGACAAGCACCGCACGGGTGGTCGGCTGCTGATTGCTGGACTCCTGCTCTTCGGCTTCGTCCTCGCGCTGCTCGCCGCGCAAGGCGACAGCATTACATTCGACGAAACGAGTCACCTGACCGCCGGGATGAGCTATCTCCGGACGGGGGACTATCGACTCGCGCCTGACCATCCGCCGCTCGCCAAGATGTGGGCCGCGCTGCCGCTCCTCTTCGTGAACACGCAGTGGCCGCCGATCGAGATGCCCGACTGGCATCGAGGGATGGTGTGGAATGTCGGCAAGGCGTGGCTCTTTCGCCTGAACCAGGGCGAGTCGTTCCTGCCGATCGCGCGAATGATGATCGTGCTTCTCTTCCTCGGGCTCTCGCTTCTGATCGCGAGCTGCGCGCGGCGGCTCTTCGGGGAGGAGGCCGGGCTTCTCTCGCTCGCGCTGGCCGTGCTCTTCCCGGGCTTTCTCGCGCATGGGCATCTGGTGACGACCGACATGCCGCTCGCGCTGATGTCGCTCGTGGTGCTCTGGACCTTCACGCGACTTCTGGAACGCGTGACGGTCGGGCGACTCGCCGCGGCGGCGCTCTCGCTCTGCGCGGCGGGCTTGACCAAGTACTC